>CALKMQ010000172.1 GCA_938092125.1 uncultured bacterium | reverse complement strand
CAGACCATATAAACTCAGGTCTTATCTTTCTTACTACTTTACACAATGTAGTTTTACCAGATCCAGATGGTGCAGAGACACAAATTAAATTTTTCATTATAGTATATTTTGTATTTGTTCTTTAATTTTTTCTAATTCATTCTTTACTTCTACGATTTTACTCGTGATTAATGGAATGGGACTTTTTGAACCAATCGTATTTACTTCTCGATTTATCTCTTGAGCTAAAAACCCCAACCTTTTCCCCACAGGTTCATTTAATTTTAAATAATTTATAAAAGCATTTATGTGAATATTCACGCGAACGATTTCTTCAGTAATATCCGACCTTTCGACTAGATAGGCGACTTCTTGCATTAATCTGCTTTCATCAATAGAATTCTGCCCTGTATAAAATCTGATTTTTTCAGAAATTTCATCTTTTTTTGTTTTTGTCAACTCGAATGTGAGTCCTTCCATATCTTCAATTTCTTTTTTGATATAGCCTAGTCTTTTAAGAAAATCTTTTTCAATATGCTGACCTTCCGCCAACCGAGTTTTATCAAGGCTTTTTATAGCTTTAGAAAACATCAATATAGTTTTTTCATCATCTTTAATTTCTATTTCTTTATATTTAAAAAGGTCATTTAGATTGACAATGCTACTTAGATTTAATTTTTGATCATATTTTTCTTCTGCTCTTTTGATGACTTCTAATATTGAATTGAAATTTTTCTCATCAAATGATTTAAATCTTTCAGTATCATGATTATCAAAATCAATAAAAATTTTTACGCTGCCTCTCTGAATTTGTTTGGATAATAGAGATTTGACTTTTTGTTCTAATTCAGCAGAAAGACTTAATCCAGAAAACTTTATATCAAGATTTCGTGAATTCAGAGATCTTATTTCAACATTACAGCTCCCAATTTGATTTTTTGTAGATGCCCTACCATAACCAGTCATGCTTTTTATCATTTATTTATCTTATTAATTTTTATTTAAAAATTGTTTTTTTACCCATTCCATTGAAACACTCATACTAAGCAAATGATTTTTGTCAATGCCACTAGTACCTTCCCCATTTAAAAAAGCATAATCAATACTTATATCTCTCCAATATAGACCAATACCAGACGAAAATGTACCTCTTTGGTACAACCCAAATCTAAAGAATAAATTATTTCTATAGACTATTTCTAATCCTGTAGAAAGATCAGTTGGGATTTTATCAATTAATATCTTTGAATCAATAGATTTATCTGATGTCATAATATCTATCTTCATCATAGGGTTTAATTCTAATCCATATTTATTTAATAATAATTTACGATGGACACCAAAAGATATAAAAGAAGGAGAAATTTCTATATCGCCATCATTCCAGATTAAACCAGAGGAAGGAAAATTATTAAAGACAATACCTAAACTAGTTTTTTTTAAAAGCCTAAAAAAGCCGACATTTACCCCTGCGCCAATACCATATTCATCGTCAATAACATGTACTAAAATCTTAAGCCCGATGCCTAATCTCCATTTATTCATTATCTGACTATGAGATACATATAATCCAAAAATATTTTGACTAAAATATTTAATGTTTTCGATATTGAGACGCTCCCCTTCATCTAGAATGCCATTTCCCTCTCCAGGATCAAAGGTGCCAAATACTCCATCAATGCCCCAATCCAATAGCTGACCCCTAGTATCTGGGACACCACTAATACTTTCATATAGAAGGGCTAAACTAATCCAAGAGCTATCAGTTAAATACTTATCAAACCCTATGAATTCACTATTTGCAGTTCCTGCAATTTTTGACTGATGAGTTAAACCTATTTTATCATTATATGAAATAGACAGGGAAGGATTTAAAAGTAAAGAGCCCGGTGCTTTAATTGGATATGCAATACTTGATTGTGCTAATGCGCTAATTCTAGAATCAGTATTTCTATCAAAAACTTCCCACCCATAAGACGTAACCCTAATTTCTCCTTGAACCAAAGAAAATAAGATTATTAGTATAAACCTATTTATTATATTTTTTTTTAAAATCATTTAAAATACTCAAAGCCTGAATCGGAGTAATTTGATTTAAGTCCAAAGCTTCAATTTCATTTTTTATTTTGAGTACATCACTATCTAATTCCAAATGTTTTGAAAAACCTGTATTATCGCTAACCAAATTATCAATAAGCTGATTATTATTTTCAAATTTATGAACTAAAATTTCTTTAGCTCTTGAGATAATAGATGAAGGCAGACCCGCCATTTTTGCAACTTGGATCCCATAACTTTTATCTCCAGACCCTTTAATAATTTTCCTGAGAAATATAATTTCATCATTGTACTCTTTTACCTCAACGTGGTAATTCTCTAACCTTTTTAGCTGATCTTCAAGAACCGATAATTCATGATAATGTGTTGCGAATAATGTTCTAGCATTAATTTCACTATGCTCATGAAGATATTCAACTATGGCCCATGCTATAGATAATCCATCAAACGTAGCTGTCCCTCTACCTACTTCATCAAATAAAATCAAACTACGCTCTGTTGCGTTATTTAAAATATTAGCAGCTTCATTCATTTCTACTAAAAAGGTTGACTCTCCTCCGGCAAGATTATCACTAGCACCTACCCTCGTAAATAGCTTATCAACGATTCCAATGTCTGCAGATTTTGCTGGTACAAAACTTCCGACTTGAGCTAGTAAGACTATAATTCCCGCTTGCCTTAAAAAAGTAGATTTACCTGCCATGTTTGGCCCTGTGATAAGATGGATTTGGCTAGTTTTTATGTCCATAAGTAAATCATTCGATATGAACTTTTGTGTTGAAGGCAATAAATCTTCAATTACAGGATGTCTGCCATTAACAATTTTTAAAATTGAATTCTCTTTTATATTTGGCCTTACAAATTTTTTTGAGATTGCTAAGTATGCAAAACTTGATAGGATATCAATATCATTAAACAGGGTTGCATTATTTTGAATTTTTAAAACTTCAGTTGATACAAAATCAACAAGTTTTTGAAAGATTTCATTTTCTAATTCATAGATATTGCTTTCCGCGTTCAATACTTTTTCTTCATAAATTTTTAAATCTTC
>CALKMQ010000171.1 GCA_938092125.1 uncultured bacterium | reverse complement strand
TGTACAGGTGATTCAGCTAGGAGGATAGGAAATGAATACTTATTTCAAACCATGGCAGAAAAAAACTTGGAAACATTTGGTAAATATAAATTTAAAAAAATTGTTACCCAATGTCCGCACTGCTTTACAACGTTAAAAAATGATTACGCAGAACTCGGAGCTGATCTTGAAGTTGTACACCACTCCCAATATATAGGTCAATTAGTCACTGAAGGAAAGATAAATCCAAAAGCATGGATGGATGAAGATGTTACGTATCATGATGCGTGCTATCTTGGCCGTCACAATGATGAATATGATGCCCCAAGAGACGTGATTCAATCAATCATGAAAGATGGCAAACTCAAAGAAATGGAAAAATCTAGAGAAGAGAGCTTTTGTTGTGGTGCTGGCGGGGGAAATATGTGGTATGAAATAAAAACTGGTGAAAGAATAAATCATAACCGGTTTAAACAAGCCGCTGATACTGGAGCGACTACAGTTGCAACTGCATGTAATTTTTGTAATATAATGATGGAAGATGGAATGAAGGTAACTGGCAATGATGAAAAAATGAAAGTAATGGATATAGCAGAGCTAGTATCAAAAAGTTTAGCAGGGTAGTGCTTTAAGTTTTATTTGGAGCATTCTCAAACCCGTTCTCTTTTAACCAATCAGTCGCTTTTTCTTCATTCTTTTTATTAATCAAAAAAGTAATTTGATTTCCGCTTTTTATTTTCATTGTATTGTCAATTGGCTCAAGTGATTTTTTTTGTTTAAGTACCATCGGAAGCAAAAAACCTTTTATCGTTTCATCTGATAAATCAAAAATTTTGTCGGACCTGTATACATAAGATTTTTGGTATGTCAAATTTTGCTTTACAAGCGAAGACCAAAAATCCATATCTGCTGAATGCCCAAAAGGAATTTTCCCTCCAGCATCAACAATCATTTTAGGTGTAATGCCTTCATGCGAATCTTTTATTCCGATGAGGATAGACATCTCTTTGCTCAAATGCTTAGCTCGTTGAGAAAATATATAATTGACCTCTTCATTACCGCTTAAGGCGATAATTCCTTTTCTAGTGTCTGGCTCAGCACGTTGAAGCGTGCGATCATCTAACGCATTACCAAAAAAAACTTTCAGACCTTCATTTTCTGCTTTTAAGCACGCATTTGGATCTTCGTCAATACAGATTATATCATTTCCAGCTTTTTTTAGAATTCCTGATAATAACCTCGCAATTTCATGTGCGCCCAAAATGATCCATCCCGACTGACTTTTTCTTCTAAGGTTAAGTCTACCAGCCACAAAGCCACCCGTTAATCCAGCAAGCAGAACAGTTACGATTATTAATAGAAATACCAGTGCCCTCAAAGGCGTCCCATCATAGCCATGTATTTCAAGTTCATATACAAAAAGAGAGGCGACAGCTGCTGCAACTATTCCCCGAGGAGCAATCCAAGATAATAAAAGTTTTTGATTTAAAGCGAGGCCACTTTTATCAGTCCCAATAAAAACGGATAAAGGTCTAATTAAAAAAATTAACATAGCAACTGTGATTAAGCCTGGTACTCCAAGCTCGATGATTTGTTCAATTCGAACATCAGCTGATAAAAGGATGAAAAGCATTCCTATCATTAAAACAGTAAGTTGTTCCTTAAACTCTAGAAGGTCTTGCTGAATGTATGTTTTGGAATTACCAATCGTCATTCCTGCAATAGTAACGGCTGCTATACCGCTCTCAGGGCTAATCGTATTAGAAATTTGAAAAAGAGCAATTACCCAACTCAAGATAAAAACATTCTCTAGACCATCTGGTACCAAATCTCTAAACCGGAACATAATAGTTAAAAGAAAACCGCCTGATATTCCTAGAATTGCCCCAATACCTAATCTGGAAATAATATGATAAAGTCCAGTCACAAAAGATAAACCCGATGGGCTTATAGCAATTTCGAGAGCGACTACTGCTACAATTGCTCCAATTGCATCTAATAAAATGCCCTCTGCCTCAAGAATAGTACTTACTCCATGATGAACTCGAATTCTTTTTAAGAGTGGTGTAATTACTGTAGGGCCAGTCACGACAATTAAGGTTCCAAATAATATTGAAGTTCTAAAATCCCAACCGAGTACTACAATTGTAATGAAAGTTCCTCCGACAAAAGTAACTAGTGCCCCTTTAATAATTAAGCCCCTGATGGCATTTCTTTCTCTCAGGATTCGACTAATCCGTAGGTTCATGCCCCCTTCAAAAAGAATGATTGCAACAGCAAAGCCAACGAGAATATGTAAACCTGGGCCTATTGATTCTGGATCAATCCAATTAAGGCCATCGGGTCCAAATAAAATCCCAGAAAGCAATAGTAATACAATTCCAGGTAAATGAAGGTGTTTTGAACCCACTTGGGCTAACATGCCAAGGACCATTGAAAGACCTATTGTTAGTGCGGGGTTATGCATAATTAATAATTATCTGACAAATAGAATTAACTTTTGAGTCCAATTTCTAATAAACGTTCTTTTAAATATGTTTTTGCCGTATAGTGCTTGGATAATCGGACATCATCTCTAGGATGTAAAAATAAAGGCATAGAATAACGACTACTATTATCAGATTTTGAAGTTGGGTTTACTACTCGATGTGTAGTAGAAGGGTAGAAACCACCGGAAGCTTCTTTTAGCATATCTCCAACATTTACAATAATTGTTCCAGGGTCAGTAGATATTTTATGCCAATTACCATTTTTATCTTGAGCTTCGAGTCCTGGTTTTGTTCCTGCAACTAACAAGGTAATAAGGTTTATATCTTCATGAGCTGCTGCCCGCAAAGAGTGAGCATCTTCATGGCCAATAAATGGTGGATAGTGAATAATCCTTAGCAAGTTTGTACTACTATATTTAATCATCTCTTTTAGCGGCTCACTAAATTTTGAACGAATTTCAGTCGGGGTATTGAGCTCAACCCATTCTAGAAGAAGAGAAGTTATATCAACGAGACTTTCATATAACTCTTTCGTTGCAGGCGAAATAGATTCTGGAACTCTGCCCCATAAATAAAAATGAAAAAATTCTTTATGATCTTTGGCGCTATATCCTTTGGCATTTTCAGTTCCTAGCGGGAAGTACCCATCTTGTTTTACAGGATCAAATAAAAAAGTATGTTTTAATTCTGATTTAAAGAAATCTTTCCATTCTTTGTATACGGTTTTAATTAATTCTGGAGATAAGGGATGGTCAACAATAAGGCCAAAACCGGTGTCCTTAAGAGATTTTGTAAATGCAGCAGGAGCATTTTTATCATTATATTGAATTTTGGCTACCTGCATTTAAAAAATTAAAGAACTAATCCATGGCTATCAATTTTATATTTGCTTCAGTTGAATATTTAATGATTCTTTCATCTCGATAAAATTCATCGTAGTAAATAGTCTTAATACCCGAGTTTGCAATTAATTTAAAACAATTATAGCAAGGTGAAGCAGTAACAAATATTTCTGACTTATTAATGCTAACACCATTTTTTGCGGCTTGTACAATTGCATTCGCCTCAGCATGGGTAGTCCTAATACAGTGGCCATCAACCATTTCATGCCCAATCTCATCACAATGTTTTAGTCCTTTAATACTGCCATTATATCCTGTTGATAAAATAGTTTTATCTCTGACAATTACAGCGCCAACATTCTTACGCTCACAAGTTGATCTGGTAGCTACCTCTTTAGCAATATTCATGAAATATCTTTTCCAACTAACTCGATCGGACATAATTATTTATCTCTGTTAAATATTTTCACAGCATGGCGTGGCTCGCCAAAATATATTTTATCGGCTACTTGAGCAAGGTTGGCCACAATAATTAAATAAGCCCAAGTAGGAACAGGTACTCCTGCACAGCCTTTTATAATTACTTTTTTTTTATTAAAAAGGCTAAAGTCCATTGAGCTGATTTTCTCTCTAAAAGATTTTTCTTTAATAATACCATCGTCTAAAAAATCATCTAATAAAATTGTTTCCATATTAAAAGTAGCTTATAGTTGATTTAATGGAATCTACTAACTTATCAACATCTGAAAAATCATTATAGATATAAAAGCTAGCTCGAGCAGTTGAGGTTTCATTAAGAGTCTCTAGAAGAGGTTGAGCGCAATGGTGTCCAACTCGGATGCAAATATTATCTTCATTTAAAAATTGAGCGAGGTCTTGAGGATGAATATTTTCAATATTAAAACTGATGACACTACCTCTATTTTTAGGCGAACCATGAATATTTAAGTTTGGTATAGATTGAAGTTTTTCAATTGCATAAGAGGTTAATTCTTTTTCATAATTATGCACATTCTCCATACCAATCTTGGAAAGAAACTTTACGGCAGCACCAAGTCCAATTGCTTGAACATAATTTGGTGTTCCTGCTTCAAATTTATAGGGGACTTCGTTCCAAGTCGACTCCTCAAGCGTGACTTTTTCGATCATTTCTCCACCGCTCATAAAAGGATCCAAGTTATTAAGTAGTTCAAATTTACCCCAAAGAACACCAACGCCTGTGGGGCCTAACATTTTGTGACCAGAAAAAGCTAAGAAATCGCACTCTAAGTCTTGGACATTTACCGGCATGTGAGATACGCTTTGCGCGCCGTCAACAATGAAAATTGCTCCTACCATTTTCGCTAGCTTAGCAATTTTTTTTATTGGGTTAATCGTTCCTAAGACATTTGACATGTGCGTAATAGAGACTATTTTTGTTTTTGCAGTAATAAGTTCATTGCTTTTAGATAAGTCTATTTCTCCTTTATCTGTGAGAGGGAGGTATTTTAGTCTTGCACGAGTTCTATTTACGAGTTGTTGCCAGGGAACAATATTAGCATGATGTTCCATGTGGCTAATTAATATCTCATCACCCTCTTTTAATTGAGATCCGATAGAATAGGCTAAAAGATTAATAGATGCGGTTGCACCGCTAGTAAAAATTATTTCTTTTGAAGAATTAGCATTAATGAATTTTGCTACTAATTCTCTAGATGATTCGTACAGCTCTGTAGATTCCGAACCAAGATCATAAAGAGCTCTGTGGACGTTTGCATTTGAGTTTTCGTAAACATTTTTCATCGCATCTAAGACAACCTTCGGCTTTTGTGATGTTGATGCACTGTCTAGATAAGTAAGCTCCCTATTATTAAAAATTGGGAATTCAGATTTATTTACTATAAAAGACATTTGAGAACTAAAACATTCCAAGCTCGAGTTGAGCGGCCTCGGACATCATACCTTGATTCCACTGTGGCTCCCAAACCAATTCAACCTTAACGCTTTCGACATTATTTAGCGCACTAACTTTTCGATCAACTTCATCAGCAATTACAGGACCCATTCCACAGCCTGGTGCAGTTAAAGTCATCATGATGACAACATTTTTATCGCCGTTTTCAGCATCATTGATGCTCAAATCATAAATCAGTCCTAACTCAACAATATTTACTGGTATTTCTGGGTCATAGCAAGTTTTTAACTGGTCCCAAACCAGCTTTTCAGAAAAGTCTGAATCGGTACTTGGATTATTTTCTTTCTCAATTTTCAATCCTAATGCATCTGAGTTTTTCGCACTTATTTGAGCCATATTACCATTAATTATAACAGTATGGTTACCACCTAAAGATTGCGTTATTTGGACTATGTTTCCTTCTACAAGCGTCACTTTATCACCAGAGGGGACCATGTTTGCTTCTACATCTCTTAAAAGCCTAATTCGTTGTTCAGTGTTATTCATGTACTCATTTCATGTATTTTAATTACGGCGCTAGCAAACCCATTCGTTCTTTGAATACTAATAAGGCCAGATAGTCCAACAGTTGCTAATATGTCTGCATGGTCTACAGCTTGGATTTCTTTTGACTCGTGCCCACTATATATCTTACACAGCAGAGCGAGAAGTCCTTTCACAATTAACGCATCTGAATCGCATTTAAAGAAATAGTTTTTATCTCTTTTTTCGCAGATAACCCAGGCCTGAGA
>CALKMQ010000170.1 GCA_938092125.1 uncultured bacterium | reverse complement strand
ATAATTCCAATAATTAATAAAGTAGACTTGCCTTCAGCAATGACAGAGGATGTTAAGCAACAGATTGTCGAATTAGTAGGTTGTGAAGAAGAAGAAATTATTGAGGCAAGTGCAAAAAGTGGCTTTGGAATCAATAAGATTTTTGATGCGATTATAGATCGCATACCTCCACCATTATATAAGGACGAAAATAAAACACGTGCTTTAATATTTGATTCGACATATGATAATTATCGAGGAGCAATACCTTATGTTCGTGTTTTTGATGGCATAATTAAAAAAGGAATGCCTATTAAGTTTCATGCTCATGGCGAAGTTTATGAAATTACAGAAGTTGGCCATTTTGTTTTAAAAATGGTTGAATCAAATGAATTAAAATCTGGTGATGTTGGGTATATTGTCGCAAGTATAAGGGATATGGGTCATATCCAGCCTGGTGATACAATTACATCTAATCATGATCCATGCTTAGAGCCACTTTCAGGTTATAAAAAAATAAAACCTATGGTATTTTCCGGTTTATATCCGGTTGACGGTGATGAATATGATCAATTGAGAGTCGCATTAGAAAAATTGAAATTAAATGATGCCTCATTAGAGTTTTTGCCGGAAACTAGTGAGGCTCTAGGTTTTGGTTTTAGATGTGGGTTTTTAGGCCTTTTACATATGGAAATAATACAAGAAAGGCTTGAGAGAGAGTTCGATCTGAACTTAATAACAACGACCCCAAATGTTATATATGAAGTATTAATGCGAGATGGTACAACAATAAAAATCAATACTCCTTCGCAAATGCCTGGTACTGGTGATATTGATAAAATACTTGAACCAATGGTCTCTGCAGAAATTTTAGCCCCTAAAGAATATATCGGAGCAATTATGACTCTTTGCCAAAAAAAAAGAGGTATTTATAAAAACACTAACTATTTATCCCCTGAAAAAGCTCAAATTCATTATGAACTTCCTTTGGGTGAGATTATATTTGATTTTTATGATAAATTGAAATCATTATCTAAAGGTTATGCATCATTAGATTATGAATTTAGAGAATTTGTACCATCTGATTTGAAAAGATTAGAAATATTAATGCATGGAGATTCTGTTGATGCATTATCTTCAATATGTCACTCAAATGATGCTTATCACAGAGGAGTTTCAATGTGTTCAAAACTTAAAGAATTAATTCCTAGACAAATGTTTGAAGTTGCAATTCAGGCTTCTTTAAATGGTAGAATAATTGCTAGAACAACTGTTAAAGCACTTAAGAAAAATGTTACAGCTAAGTGTTATGGTGGTGATATCACAAGGAAAAGAAAATTGTGGGAAAAACAAAAAAAAGGTAAAAAAAGAATGAAAATGATTGGTAAGGTTGAAATTCCTCAAGAAGCTTTACTTGCTGCTCTTCAAATAGGGGATGATTAGTTTAGCGTAAAAATACCAGATGTCGTATTTTTTTATATCCCGATCATCTTTTTATTCTTTTTTGTTTACGATACCTCTTTTTTTTGTTTATGAGATAAGTATACTTTTTCTTTCAAAAGATGATATCATAGTGGTGCGGAATGGTGCTGACTTCTTGATGCGAAATATTTTAGAATCTTTTGATATCTATGGTTTATATGGTCTTGGCTTTGTTTTTTTATTCGGTTTTGTTCTTTCATTTATATTTTTTATAAAAACTGATAATAAAAAAGAATTTAAATCAAATTTTCTTTTCTTTATGTTTATTGAAAGTGTCCTATGGTCATTTATTCTCTACCTTATGTTGTCAAAGTTTATGTTAGTGTTAATGAATCCTACTGGCAAAATGATTTTACAACAAGTAACCTTAGCTATTGGAGCTGGTATATATGAGGAGATTCTCTTTCGAGTGCTATTAATTGCAGGATTGACGAGGCTACTAGGTTTTATTTTTTTATGGAAACAATTAGCTAGAAAAATAGTAGCGCTTATAATTTCTGGTGGCATATTTTCCGCATTCCATTTTATAGGTGAATATGGTGATTTCTTTTCGATGGAATTATTTTTATTGCGATTTTTTGCTGGAATTATTTTAGGAGGTCTATATCTTTTTAGAGGATTTGGGATAACCGCATACACGCACAGTATTTATGATTTAATAGTATTAATAAGGATGACTTTAGTATAATTTTTGTGGTATTATATATTTCTAATGTGTTTATATAAAGAATATTATCGGAACTATATAAAGACTGTTGACGTTATAATTTTATGTTTATAAAAGCGAGGTTGTTCATTTTTACGTTAGGCATTATTAATTCTTTTATTTTAATCATGAGTACAAATAAAAATGTATCCTGTTATTCTTGAAATTGGTCCAATAAAAATATATTCATTTGGGTTGATGTTAGTTTCAGCATTCTACACTAGCTATGGATTGTTGTACCTTGAAATGAAGAGGCTAAAATATGATACAGAGATTGCTTCTGATATTATTTTTTGGTCTGCTGTCGGTGGCGTTTTGGGTGCGAAAATATATTATTTGATTGAGAACCTAGATCGAACTATTCAAGATCCACTGAGGATGATATTTAGTGGGTCTGGTTTAGTATTCTTAGGTGGTTTAATTGGTAGCATAATATGTGTTTCAGTCATTCTTAAAAATAGAAACCTTCCATGGTACTTATTTGCTGATATTATTGCCCCTTTAATAATGATTGGTTATGCTATTGGCAGACTTGGTTGTTTCCTAGTAGGGGATGATTATGGGTTGCCGAGTTCATTGCCTTGGGCAGTTTCCTTCCCTGAAGGTTTACCTCCAACTACAATTTCAAGTTTTGCAGCGTATTACCCTTGGATTGATACTTCAGGAATAAATTCTGAGGTTTTCAAAGTACATCCCACCCAGTTATACGAATCAGCAGTTGGTATCTTATTATTTTTGTTTTTGTGGTTTAGACGTAAAAAAAATCAAAGAGCGGGGACCATGTTTTTTAGTTACTTATTATTAGCAGGTATCGAAAGATTTTTCATAGAGTTTTTACGAACAAATGAAAAATATTTATTTGATACTTTTAGCGGTGCGCAAATGATTAGTTTTTTAATGATTTTTGTTGGTAGTTATTTTTTATTGTTTCCAATTTTAAATACGAATGTTGAGAAGGCACCAAAATAAATTAATATTTCTTTTTGCTGTAATTAGCCTATCTCAGGCACAAGCTAAATTAAGCGTTGCAGATTATCAAGCTTTTCCGCCTGAACTGAATATTCTAAACATAAAGCCCAGTTTAGTTGAGTGGGGTATTGCTGGTAGCTTTCTATTATTAGATAAAATCGATAATCAATTGGTGAGCATGGGTGCTCTAAATGGGCTGCAAACTGTAGGCGGCTTTGGTAGAGGACCCTTCTCATTTTCTGAGCCAATCTGGGTAGGTGTAGACCCTCATGGAATTTCTATTATTGATAGATTGGAGAATAAGGTTATTCAATTAGATTATAGACTTAATTATATGGGTGAGATTAACCTAGAACCTAGGTTGTACCCCGATCTTGCAGCAATTGATCAGTGGGGGAAAATACTAATTTATTCTTCCCAATTTCACAGTATATTTTTATTGGAAAATAGATTGCTCAATAAAATCCCCTTAATAGACTTAAATAGATTTTCTAAAATTGGATTTTGTGTAAAACAAATTAATACAAACGAAAATGGTGAAATTGGATTACTTGATTGTGATTCAAATTTCCATTTGTTTTCTAGGCACGGGGAGTATAAAAATTCATTTAAATCAAATATTCAATCTGGGAAGTTTTTGGTGCCTTTACGTAATTCTTGGTTTGTTTTTAATGAAAAAGGTGAAGGAGAATCAATCATAAGAAAAATAAAGTTGAAAATACCTGACGTTAGCCTGCCTGTCGTAGATGTGAAAAGTTTGAACCGATCTTTGGCTGTATTATCGAAAGATCATATATTGATTTTAAATGCTAAACTAAAATAGTTTGCGTCTTTTTGTTATTATTATTCTGATTAACTTTTTATTTGGTAATAAAAAGTCAATCAGTGACACACTCTCTTTAACATCCAATAAAAATATATATTTATTAAGTGAAAATTTTATATTTCCAAAATCATTAATTATTGAATCTAGTATTGATCAAATTATTCCAGATAGCATTGATTATGCTAAAGGCTATCTTTTTTGGAAAAATAACCACGATAAACCTTTAAAAATTATTGTGAAATATAATTATCTGGAAAAAGACTTACCTATCAATGTAGGCCCTTTTTGGAGCAGTCTGTCATATCTAGATTCTTCAGATTTGAATAAAAAAAACAAGAAGGACCTTTATAGAAAGACTTTTAATGATAACCTTTTTACTTCAGGTTCAATTGATAGAAAAATTAATTTTTCTTCAAATGGAACATCCGATTTAACGGGAGGTCTTAATTTAAGTCTAAGTGGAAAACTTGATAATGGTATTTTACTTGGAGCAATTCTTAGTGATAGAAATATGGTGATTCCTCCTCAAGGCGACACTAGGAACCTTGAAGATTTTGACCAAGTATACATATCAATGAGTAATCCCTATTTTTCTTTAAATGCTGGTGACATTTTGTACAGCAATAAAGTAGATGCATTAATAAATCTAGAGCGAAATGTAATTGGACTAAACGCTAATCTCAAATTTGATAAATTTAATACGAACGCTTTAGTCTCATCTACAAGAGGTCAATATATAAAAGTAAATATTAATGGGATCGACGGTGCTCAAGGCCCATATGAGCTATTGTCATCAACAAATAGTAAAAATATATACATTATTGCAGGATCAGAGAAAGTGTGGTTAGATGGTCAAAATATGGAAAGAGGAGCAAATTATGACTATGTTATTGATTATTCATTAGCCGAAATAACATTTACGGCAAAACAGTTAATAACTGTCGATTCGGATATTTTAGTAGAATATGAATTTGTTGATGATAATTATACGAAAGGAATAGTAGCCAGTTCTTATAAAATGAACCTATTAAAAAATTTAAATGTAGTAGCTGGATTTCACCGAGAAAAAGATAATACAAATGATTTATCAATGAATAATGAAATTTATCAAAACACTTTAAATGATGGGGGAGATGCTGCTATTATACCTGGTGCTATTGAAGATTCCTTAGGTTCATACTATTTAGATAATGATGTCTTTATTTTTGACCCTTTTTTTTTAGTAAATGATGTTTCAAGGTATAGCGTAGTTTTTACTAATAATGAAAATGGTAATTATGAGAGACTTATAAATTTATCAGGACGAATATATTACAGGTTTGTTCATCCGGAACAAAAAGAGCCTTTGAAAGATTATTTTAGTCCAAATCAATTAATATCAGCACCAAAATCAAAGAATCTTTATTTCTCAAAAATCAATTATGATTTTGGTAATAATTTTTCCATAAAATCAATTATCTCAAGATCATCAAATGATAGAAATATTTTATCAAGTAGTGATAACATTTTATCTGGAAATCTTTTTGAGCTTGATGCTTCGATGGATTCATTAGAAATAGGTAATTTAAGTTATGGTTTGTCATACACTAGTTTAGTTCGACAAAAAAAATACACATCATTTAGCTTAGATAGAGATGCTCAATTTAAAAGAGAGTGGGACATTGATAGTCTTGAAAATTTTGAAGAGAATAAAAAATCTTTGGATATATATATAGATATAAAAGATTATAGTAATTCAGATATACAAATTTCTAGCCTTGATATTGGACAGACTACTAAAAACAGATTGAGTTTATCTCATACAATTCTTAATGGCGCCTTAAAAGGTAGTGGCTTTAATTATAAAGAAATTATAAATAGTAAAGAAAAAAATGAGACTTCGAATATTGCTTTAAAATATAATATAGGTTATTTAAATCCATATTTAATTTATCGATCTGAAAAAAAAACATATTTTAGAAACTACGAAGCCTTTATTGCTGGATTAAAATATCAAAAAAATAAAAAAACTTTAAATATAAGTTTAGAAAACAAAAATGATAGCTTTAATAGCAGTCTAAAAGATAATAAAAGTTTGTTACGTAGTAACGATGTCGTTTCATCTATAAAATACATAAATCAAAAACAAAATGGGTGGAGAAAAAATATAGTCTTAAAAAAACGTTTAAAAGATGTAAATAATACAAAATTAAATTATTTATTAGGATCAGTTAAACTTAATTATTTCAAATCCAATCAACCTATTAATTATGAGTTAAAAACTTCAATTGAGCAAACACAAAATAATACATATACCTTGATCTATGATTCAGTAGGTGTTGGTTTAGGAAATTACAGATATGATAAATTTTTCAATACCTACATTCAAGATTCAAATGGACCATTTATCTCATATCCTATATCTACCGGCAATAGAACTTTTACCAAAATCATTAAAGGTCTTAAAATATTTACTTTAAATTTTAGAAAATTTAAAAACGAAGTTCCTTTAAAAATTAATTTCAACACAAATTTTAATTACAGTGGTTCAATAATAAACTTAAAAAATATTTTAAACCCTAATCCGTATAACCAAAACATTTCCAAGTCATATATCAATAATATGATTGAAATTGAATTGGATTTGAAAAATAATAATAGAAGGCTAAGAGGGTATAATATTTCATCTAAAGATTTTCAGGGTTATGATGCCCGAGGTAATGAACTATTATCTATAAATAAGTCAGGTATTTATGGACATTTTAATGTTACTAATAATTCAAGTTTTAATGTTGATAGCTATTATCACAGAAAAAAGGTTCAAACAAATTTTTCTGATATGAAAAATAGGGAATTTGAGGGTGTGTGGCACAAATTTTCATATTCACTTAATAAATTTAAAGTAGAAAATAAAATATCTCTACAATATGGTTTAGATCAAGGTGTTGTATACCTAAATGATTTTAAAGCATATGGTGTAGGTTTTGAATATAATGGTCGTTTGTATCTTTGGGAATCTGGAAGTGTTTTAACAAATATTGGTCTTAACTTAAATGAAAAAAAATCGGATTTTACATATATACCCCCTGAGGCATTAAATGGACAAACCTTAGGGAAAAATACTTCAGCAAGTATCAGATTAAATTATTTTCTAAAACAGGATATATCCTTATCGTTTTCATTTAATTATTTAAATAATAAACGATATAATAATTTGTTGAATATAATTGGTGAGTTTCGTGCATATCTATAGTCTTCAGTTTATATTTATATTTTTTATTCAAATCGTATTTTCAAATAACATAGTGAAGTTTAATAATCCTGACAGTTTAATCATTTATCAAACTTTAGACTCTTTATTAGATCAGTATAAGTACTCAAACATGCAATATCAATTATCTTCATATGACGATAATATTAAAAATATTTCATATACTTTATCACATGTTCAAGAAAATATTGATACAATAATTATTAAAAGTAAAACAAAAATAAAACATAAATATCTTAAACACGTTATAGATGATGTCAATAATCTATCAATTGATAAAAATTTTGAATCCTTTATTGAGCGCAAAAAACAAAGGATGGTAAGTAAATACTATTTTATCAAAAAAAAACCTATTGTTGATATTGGCATTTTATCAGGGCAAAAAATAGGTATGATAATTGATTTAGTTCCTGATTTTAACAATTTTTTCTCTGGCGTTTTTGGCGGCTCAAAGTCATATGGTAATGATTGGAATTTAAATGGTGAGGTAGATTCTCGGTTTGAAAATCTTTGGGGTGCAATGGAGAGAATTACATTTAAGTGGAAAAATATAGATTCAACAAATCAATCATTTAAAATTAGTTTATATCGTCCTCATTTGTTGATAACAGGCGTAGGTTTAAAAGGAGAGTATAATTATCAAATAGTGAATAATTATTATACTGAAACAGAATTTGGAATTAATATAGAATTTTTTAATAATTATTATGGATCATTTTACGTCGGTTATAAACAAGGGGACATAACCAGTACAGAACAGGGGTTAAGAAAAAATTATTTTTCAACAAATTATAAAGCTTTAAAATTTATTTTTGGACATAACAGCTTTAATAGAGTTCTGCTACCAGATAAAGGACAAAAGCTTGATATCGAGTTTGATATTGGAGAAGATAAACTTATAAATGAGTTGTATGTTAAGACAAAATTAAATTTTATAGCTTTTTCTAACTTTTTTCATAAAATAAACTTTTGTTTAAAATCATATAACGATTTAATAAAACCGTTTCAAGGAGAGATTGGTTTATCTAGACAAATAAGCTTTGGTGGTGTTAACAGCTTTAGAGGATTTAACGATAATCAGTTTAAATCAAGTGCATTATCTGTTCAATCCTTAGAAATTCATTACACGCTCGATAACGCCTTTAAAATAATTACTTTTATAGATTGTGGTTTTGCAAAAGATTATTATCCAAAATATAGTTTTGGTTTTGGATTAAGCAAAATATCAAAAACAGCGCTTATAGATGTTCAATATGCTGTACCACTTGGTTCTGCAATTCAGAATGGTAAAGTTCATCTTAAATGGGTGACAAGGTTATAGTTTTAGATGCTACCGTTATTAAATTTAGTACTATGATAATTAGATATATATATATTCACGCGATCATAGGTTTGCTTCTTATAAATGGTTGTGGATCAAAAAAACATTCTCTGGGTATGGATGATGAAATCCGAATCGTGTGTTCAAAAATAGATGAGCCAATAATTAAAAAGTATTTCCAAACGATTTTTAATGATACCATATTTACTCCAAAGCCTGAACCAGTATATAAGTTATTTTTTTATAGACCTTCTAATTATCAAGACTTAAAAAAATATGCACACTTGATAGTTGCATCAGTAAAAAGGAAAAACTCAAATTCTGGATTTCGATTAATCGAAGATTTATTGCCAGAGCATCAATCTAATAGCTCAGCAAACGATAATCCTCTTTATTTAAAGAGAGATTTATATGCAAAAGATCAGGTTTTTATGGTAGTTAATGCATTAAACAAAGATCACCTATACACAGATTTTGAAAAAAATAAAAAATTAATTCATAATCATTACAATCAACAATTCAATAATCGAACAAATAAGTTTTTGTTTAAAGACACGCAATATAAAGAGGAAAAAAAAATAAAGTCTGATTATAATTGGGATATAAAAGTTCCCTGGGGTTGGGAAATCTTAAAAAACGATGGAGATTCAAGAGTGTTTTGGATGGGAGCTGAATATCCTTATAGATGGCTTTCAGTAAGCTGGGAAAATGGAAATATAATGAATGATGAACTTGTAGTTGGACAAAAATTTTGGAAGTCTTCAAAAAGTCATTTTGGAAACATTACATTTGGCGATTTCGCATTCACTTTGGAAAAAATTTATTTTAACAATTCTCCAGGTTGGCGGTGTACTGGTGTATGGGCATCTAATGATTCACTAGAAGCGAAAGGTGGGCCATTTCAATCTTTTATATTTTATGATAAGACTTCAAATCGGACTTTTCACATTAATACTCTAGTTTATAGCCCTGGAAAACCTAAGGCAGCTTATTTCAGGCAATTAGAATATATTGCAAAATCAATAAACACTAGTTTTAATTAAAATTGAAAAAAATTCTCATCACAGGCGCCTCTGGTCAATTAGGTAAAGTTTTAAAAACTTTATTTACACCAAAGTATGATATAATTCCAACATCAAAAAATTATGATACTCATCAAAAAAATTATTTTTGCGATATTACAAACCCCATTTCAATTAGAGATATTGTTTCGGCTACATCGCCTGATATAATTATTAATTTAGCTGCATTAACCAATGTTGATCTCTGTGAAAAGAGACCGGATTTAGCATTTTCAGCAAATTTTGGCGGTTTGCAAAACATAGTAGAAATATTTAAGGGACCTATTATACAATTATCGACTGATTATGTTTTTGATGGAAAAGTGGGACAGTACAATGAAAATAGTATTGTGAACCCAATCAATGTTTATGGTAGAACAAAACTTGAAGCTGAAAATTTTTTAACAAAAAATTCAAAAAATAGCTTAATTATTAGGACGAATGTTTTGTACGACTATGCGAGCGAATCGCCAGCAAGTTTTTTAAATTGGGTTGTTAAATCTCTTCAAGAAGATAAAAAGATCAATGTCGTTGATGATCAATGGAATAATCCAACATGGGCCAATTCAATTGCTGTAGCGATAGACAAAGCCATTAAGCTTGAATTGAATGGTTTAATGCACTGGGGCGATAACGATTATATGAGTAGATTTGATTTCGCTATTAAAATTGCAGAAATCTTTCAATTAAAAAAAAATTTGATTAAGCCTATCAAAACCGCTGAACTGAATCAAATCGCTCCAAGGCCATTAAAAGGTGGTTTAAATATGGATAGGGCTAAAAGTATTTTAAATTTAGAACCTTCAAATATCAGTGATTGTTTAAAATATATTTGGGAGAATAAAAACGCATGAAAATTCTAGTTATTTCACCTACATACAACGAAAGAAAAAATATTAAACGATTGGTTGATATGGTTTTAGGCGAAAATCCTGAATTTCATTTATTAATTGTTGATGATAATTCCCCTGATGGAACCGGGAGGAAGGTAAAAAAACTTCAAAAAAAATATACAAATTTATATCTTAAAACTAGATCAAAAAAATCCGGTTTGGGAACCGCCTATATTTTTGGTTTTAAATGGGCATTAGATAATAATTATGATTATGTCATACAAATGGATGCTGATTTATCACATAATCCTAAGGATCTTCTTTTGATGGTGAAAAAGCTCAAAGATTATGACCTCGTTATTGGTAGTCGTTACATTAAAGGTATTAGCGTAGTGAATTGGCCACTTCGAAGATTAATGCTTAGCTATGGGGCAAATGCCTATTCAAGAGTAGTTACGGGTATGCCAGTAATGGATGGTACAGGAGGCTTCAAAGCTTGGAAATCAAATGTTCTCTCATCTATTGACCTTGATTCTGTTAAATCTCAGGGATATTCATTTCAGATAGAAATGAATTTTAGAGCTTGGGTCAAAGGTTACAAAAT
>CALKMQ010000169.1 GCA_938092125.1 uncultured bacterium | reverse complement strand
TAGAGATAAATCAGATAATGTTATCATTATATGTTCTATAGAAAATATTGATCCCATGGGTGTTCATACTGGTGATTCAATAACCGTTGCACCTGCCATGACATTGTCAGATAAAGAATATCAAAAAATGCGAAATTGGGCAATCAAATGTCTTCGCACTATTGGCGTAGAAACTGGCGGATCCAATGTTCAATTTGCGGTAAACCCTAATAATGGTAGAATGATTATCATTGAAATGAATCCTAGAGTGAGTAGGTCTTCTGCATTAGCTTCCAAAGCAACAGGCTTTCCAATAGCAAAAGTTGCTGCCAAATTGGCTATTGGTTATACACTTGATGAAATACCAAACGATATAACAGGTGAAACGTTAGCAGCTTTTGAGCCTACAATCGATTACGTAATTACGAAAATACCACGTTTTGATTTTGAAAAATTTCCTTCTGCTACCGGTCATCTTGGTGTTCAGATGCAAAGCGTTGGAGAAGTAATGGCAATTGGGCGAACCTTTAGAGAATCAATCCAAAAAGCTTTTCGATCATTAGAGGTTGGTCTTGATGGTCTTGAACCAAGGTGGGCTTTTGAAAATGATCCGGATTTAATTAGGGCAAGGTCTTTTGACCTAACTAGTTTGCGATTTGCAACAGCATTTAGATTGTTAAAAATTAGAGAAGCCTTTTTAGCAGGAAAAAGAATTGAAGAAATTTATGAAATAACACGAATAGATCGCTGGTTTCTTCATCAAATAAAAATGTTATGTGATCAAAAATATGATGTCCCAATTTTAGAATTGAAAGAAAAAGGTTTTTCAGACGCGCAAATTGCAAGACAAACTCAATCAACAACTGATAAAATCAGGAAAATAAGGAAGAGTAATCATATTATACCTTCATTTAAGTTGGTTGATACTTGTTCGGCAGAATTCAAAGCTAAAACACCATATTGTTACTCAACCTATGATAAGGGGAATGAAATTCAGCCTATTCAAGGGAAAAAAATTATTATCCTTGGCGGGGGCCCCAATAGAATTGGTCAAGGAATAGAGTTTGATTATTGTTGCGTTCAAGCGGTCTTTGGATTAAAAGAACTTGGGTTTAAAACTATAATGATTAATTGCAATCCTGAAACAGTAAGCACAGATTTTGATTTAGTAGATAGATTATATTTTGAGCCTGTCACATTTGAAGACGTAATGAGTATTATTGAATTTGAAAAACCTGATGGGGTGTTAGTCCAGTTTGGAGGTCAGACACCATTAAAAATTTCAAATCAATTAGCCAATGCCGGCGCACCAATTATTGGAACCTCCCCCGTTAATATTGATGTAGCTGAAGACCGAGAAAAGTTTGGTAAAATCTTAAATAAATTAAATATTTCTTGCCCGACATATGGCACAGGCAAAAGCCTTGAAGAAGTGGTTAAAGTAGCTGATAATATTGGTTACCCTGTGCTAGCTAGGCCAAGCTATGTTTTAGGTGGAAGAGCTATGGAAATTGTATATTCTCAAGATCAATTAATTGATTACATTTCACGTTCTGCAGATGTCACCAGAGGACACCCTATATTAATTGATCAATTTCTTGAGAATGCTTATGAATTTGACGTTGATGCGCTTTGTGATGGTGAAGAAGTCTACATCGGTGCAATTATGCAACATATTGAAGAAGCTGGAATACATTCAGGAGATTCTGCTTGTGTACTTCCCCCTTATCAAATAAAATCTCAAACAATTACAGATATTGAAGAAATAACATCAATCCTTGCGATAGAGTTGAATGTGATAGGCCTAATAAATATTCAATTTGCATATAAAAATAATAATCTATACGTGTTGGAGGTTAACCCTCGAGCTAGTAGAACGACCCCTTTTGTAAGCAAAGCTACAAATATTCCATTAGCTAAAATTGCTGCACAATTATCTGTTGGTCAGAAGTTGAAAGATTTAAATCTTCCTAGGTGGGACAGCATCAAGCATGTTTGTATAAAAGAGGCCGTCCTGCCATTTAATAAATTTTCTGCAGAATCAATATTTTTAAGTCCTGAAATGAAATCTACTGGGGAGGTTATGGGAATATCTGAAAACTTTGGGTTATCTTTTTATAAGGCAACATTAAGTGCCGGAGTCCAGTTGCCAGATTCTGGATTAGTTTTTATTTCGGTAAATGATGAAGATAAATTTAAAATTATTCCAATTGCAAGAGGCTTTACAGAGCTTGGATTTAATATTATAGCTACTTCAGGTACTGCACATGAAATAGTCAAAAATGGAATGATTGCGAGTACAATATTTAAAGTAGGAGAAGGCCGGCCAAATGTTGTTGATTGCATTAAAAATGATGAGGTAACTCTTGTAATAAATACTCCCTTAGGTCCACAATCAAGGTACGATGAAGAAGCTATTGGAAAAGCATGTATTCAAAAAAGTATTATGGCTATTACAACTATATCAGCAGCAGATGCAGTTTTACGTGCTATTAGAACAAAGAATAAAATTAAAGTAAAATCTATTCAAGAATATCACAGCTAATAGTTTATATTTTAATTATTTAGAAAGTTATAATTAAGGCAAAATGCGACCATATACTTTTCAAGTTTTTAGCATAGAACATATTATTTCTATAATTGTAATTATTTTGGTATTTATTGCATTCTTAAGGTTTAATAAAGTTTTAGGTATCAACGACAAGAGTAGATCATTTTTATTCGTATTGGCCTTCATTATGATTTCATTAGACCTTTCTGAAGATTTGGTACGAGTTTTTACCGGGTTTTATTCTATCAAAAAAGATTTGCCATTGCAACTTTGTAGTATTGGTGTTTATTTAGCAGCCTTTACATTAGTCAGTCGTAAAAAAATATTTTTTGATTTGATTTTTTACTGGGGATTCGTCGGTGCTACTAATGCTATTTTGACACCGGACGGAAACCTTTTTGAGTTAAGAATTTTCTTCTTCTACAGCCAAGCTTACCATGCCGCTTTAATATTCGCTGTCCTCTGGCTAATGATAAAATATGATATGAGAATGAGATATGGCTCTATTTTAAAAGTCGTAGTATCAACAAATATAATTGTTGGCCTTCTTTCAATATTAAATTATGCACTCGATAGTAATTATATGTTTTTGCGTCAGATACCAAATTCAGTTAGCCCTTTTTTAATGGGGGAGTGGCCCGTATATATAATAATGGTCCAAGTTTTTTCGATTATCCTCGTAGTCTTGTTCATAAGAATTCAAGACCTTCTTACTAAGCCTATCAAATATTGATTTAGTAAAAATATAATGTGGTTAGTCTGAAACTAAAAATTCTGGCTTTTTTCTGTGCTTCGTTTTTTGTTCATAGGAGTATGCAATCTCTATCAATTTTGGTTCACTCCATTTTTTACCGTAAAAAGATATTCCAACTGGTACATTATCGATAAAGCCCATAGGAACATTAATATTCGGGTAGCCAGATAAAGCTGCAAAAACAGTTGTTGATATATAATATTTATCTCCATTTACTAAATCTGTTTTCCAAGCAGGACTGCCTGTTGGGGAAATTAACGCATCTAAATTATATTTTTTCATCACTCTATCAATGCCCATTTCTCTTGTAGCCGTTTTCATTTTTTGAATAGCTTCTTTATATGCTTTTGAATTTAAGTCTCCTTTGGTTTCTGCGTTTTCTAACCTCTCGATGTTAAAGTAAGCCATTTCGACACTGTCTAGTAAAGTTTGATTTATAAGGTCCTTAAGGTCTTTCACCAGAGCGTTTGGTCCTAATCTGTCAAAATATTTTTTTAATCCATCTTTAAATTCATATGCCATGACTTCCAATGAATAATTTTCTGGGCTGTTTTTATTATCAGTGTATTGGAAAATATTATCAATTTGAATTATTTCTGCTCCACTTTCCGTTATATCTTTGATTGCCTCTTGCATAAGAAAATCTACTCTGTGATTCTTACCCTCCATGGTCTTGACATACCCGATTTTTTTATTTCGCAGGCCATTAGGATTTAAAAATTTAGTATAATCATTATAGTAATTATTTTTGCTCTTTTTTGTTTTTTTATCGTTATCATCAACGCCAGTCACTGCTCCAAGAATAATTGCGGCATCTCTAACTGTGCGAGACATTGGCCCGGCCGTATCTTGAGTGTAACTAATAGGGACTATTCCAGACCTACTCCAAAGTCCAACAGTTGGCTTGATTCCAACTATTCCGTTTGCATTTGAAGGACACATAATAGAGCCCCAGGTTTCAGTTCCAATAGCGACAACACATAAATTTGCAGAAACAGAGACAGCTGATCCTGAGCTAGAGCCACAAGGGTTTCTATCTAAAACATAAGGATTTTTTGTTTGTCCAGCAATTCCGCTCCATCCACTTGAAGAATAAGATGACCTATAATTAGCCCATTCACTTAAGTTCGTCTTACCAAGAATAATTGCGCCTGAATCTTTTAATTTTTTTGCTACCCAGCTATCTATTAGAGGGAACGACTCTTTTAAAATTCTAGATCCCGCAGTAGTTGGCATCTTGCCTCTCACATCAATATTATCTTTTAGAAGCACTGGAATCCCAAAAAGAGGTCCTTTTGTTTTTCCGAGCATATGTATTTCATCAAGTGAGTCCGCAATAGCAAGAGCATCTGGATTAACCACGATTATTGAATTAAGTAGTGGTCCTGATTGATCAATATTTTTTATGCGATCAATATATTTGCTAACTAGCTCTTTAACAGTAAAGCGATTATTATCATATCCAAAATGAATATCTTTAATCGTAATTTCATTGAGTTGAGAATTAATATTTTGATATGCTTTCTTGTCTTTATTACACGAAAAAGACGATAGGCTAATTAAACAGAAATAAAGAAGAATATATATTTTCATAATTATAAAATCCTCAATGGTTATTTATTGCTAAAGTATATGTCTAATTTAACTTTATATCATGTCGAATAAAAAAAAGCATGAAGTTTTTAGCAAAAATCAATAAAAAATATACTTTATATGTTAAGTAAGCAAAATAAAAGCATTTCATTCGGAGTTTGGTTTCAATATGTATATAAACCAGAAAAAGAATGGAGAGCCTATTTCCAAAAATATAAAAATTCAGGAATTATTAATTATTTTATCCAGGGAAACCCGAGTCAATTAAAAAAATTAATTATAATCACTAAAGATATGGGAATAAACATCCATGCTTGGGTTTGGACATTAAACCGACCAAAAGATGAAGTAGCTATGAATAATTTAGATTGGTATTCTGTTAATAGGGAGGGCCAAAACAGTTATGACTTTCGGCCATATGTTGATTACTATCAATGGCTGAGTCCATTCAGTGGCGGGGCCAGAAAACATATAAAAAAAAATATAAAAGAATTTTCTGAATTAGATGGATTGGCTTCTGTGCATTTAGATTATGTAAGATATTGTGATGTGATACTCCCGATAGCTCTTCAGCCAAAATATTACCTAGATCAAAAAGATGAAATGCCTCAATACGATTTTGGGTACCATGAAGAAGCAAGGAGGAAGTATAAAGAAATTTATAATGTTGATCCGATTAAGATTGAAGATCCTCAACGCGATAATAATTGGTTTAAATTTAGATTGGATGCACTAACAAGCTTAGTAAACCAATTAGTTGAGATTGCTCATAAGAATGGAACCAAGCTATCTGCAGCTGTATTTCCTTTCCCGGAGATGTCTCGAAGAATGGTAAGGCAAGATTGGTCATCTTGGAATTTAGATATTGTTTGTCCCATGAATTACCATCATTTTTATAATGAAGATTTAGACTGGATACAGTTTAGTGTTGAACAAGGTATTAAAGAAATTGGAACCCAAGTCGAATATTATTCAGGCTTATTTGTAGGCTCTTTACCGCCGATTGAATTAAAAGAAGCTATAAGAAAGTCAATAAATGGCGGGGCCACGGGTGTAAATTTTTTTAGTATTAAAAACTTAACAGAAGAGCATTTGAAAATTATTAAATCTGTCTAATATGTATCAAAAACTATAATTTGGAACAATAGGTTGAAATTAACGTATGAAATATCACTGGGATAAGTCAGTTGAAGATTGATAAAAAAAGTCTTTTCTTAGGTATAAGATTTGGTGCGGTATGTACAGTAGCAATCTTTCTATTGTTAGGGGACTTTGACACCGATTTTTCTTCTTAAATAGGCAGTAATTTTCGTAGCAACTTAAAAAAAG
>CALKMQ010000168.1 GCA_938092125.1 uncultured bacterium | reverse complement strand
ATTCCGCCTCCGTACTTGTTTATGACATCCTCTTTAGGAGCGCTCACTACCCATTCACCCACATCTGTTAAATTATAATGTACTAATCTCTCAGGGATTACTCGAGTTTCAAAAGAGATTGAAATATCATCGACGGCCCATCCAGACGCCCAAGCTGCGTTATCATTTGAATGAAATAAAATATACAAATTATCGCCAGTAATAAAGGGAGTTAAATCTACTGTCTCATTAATCCATTCTGTTCCAGCAACTAACGGATAAACCTCTGTAAAATCTACTCCGTTCTCACTGACACCAATAGAAGCAGTTTGACCATAGGCTCCATCAAAAAATGAATCAAAGCTTAGTATGACACTTGCAGCTCCGCTAACGTTTAGCATGGGCGTGACCATATAATCTAGTGCGCCATCATCATTTGCCTGGTCATCATTAGAACACATATAGTTTGTGTGCGCAGGAACTGTCCACCATTCACTCGTGCAATCTGTAGTTAAATACCAACCTTGAGCAGAACTAGTTGTAAGCGTCCAATCATCTGGAATTCCATCTTCAAAATCTTCAGTTATGTTATCTGGTATAGGGCCCGATGGCGGGTTCCATGATAATTCAACATAGGCATCCTGCCCATCAATAGCTTGCAAGTTAGAAGGCTCCTCAATATACCCTGGGTAAACTGCTACAGTACCAGAGTCAGCCGCTGCTATCCAATAGCTACCACCAACACCATCTGTAACCAGGATGTTTTCCATAAAAACAGAAACGGAATCAGCATAGGCATTATTTGCAATTTCAAAAGTTGCTGAAAGTACCGGACCTGTACCAGGCGCTATGTTGACATTATCAGCACTAAAAAGAATAATTCGTGAAGTGTCGCCATCATTAATATTATTAAAATCGGCAGAAAATTCTGCAGTCCTAGCTGTTGTAGCAACCGCGACTAAACTTAAATAATTTGGGCTATCTCTAACGTCGAATTGAACTCCTCCGACTGCCCCGGTATTACTAATACTAAAATCAATAGAAACGGTTTCACCAACATCCCCAGTAGATGTTGATCCACTTAAATATACGACATCACCAATTGTAAGATTTCCAGAAGACGATTGAGCAGTGAGCACTCCACCATCTCCATCACTTACAATTAAATTGTTTAATTTAATTTCAAGAACAGCAGACAACACGTCTGAACCTCCAAAATGAAGGTTAAGAACTCTAGCATCTGTACCAGGGTTTAGGCCGTTTGGATCACTACCATTATAAAATACTACTCTTGAACTACCATCACTTAACGCATTGTAAGCAGCAGAAAAATTAGAAGCATTACCCACGGATGAAACACCTGACAAACTAACCATATTAGGACTTACTGAAACATCAAATTGTACTCCACCAACATTATTATTCGGGTTTGAGATTAAAATAGGCACAATTATTTCATCCGTATAACCATCAAATGAGGTGTCTACTATTGCTATCTGGACATCTTGCGCGCCAACAAAAGAGAAGATAAGCACGAGAGACAAAAACGCATTATTTAAATATTTTAACATTAAAACTACCTCCAAAATAAAATTTTTGATTGCACATAAAATACAATTCTATCATCAAAGGTTATAATCTAAGGCTCTATACTGAAAAATAATAAGTATTAAATGGTAAAACTTGCCACTACTTAATTAGGATAAAGCATTTTCAATATCTGCAATTAAATCATCGATGTGCTCAACGCCGACCGCAAGTCTTAATAGCTCTGGAACTAAGTCCATCTCAGCTTTTACATCTTCTGGAACATCAGCATGAGTCATAAAATACGGAACAGACATAAGACTCTCTACTCCACCCAAACTTTCTGCTAGTGAAAATAGATTTATTTTCTTTATAAAGTCTTCCATCTCGCTCTTAGAATGGAAAACGATAGAAACCATGCTGCCAAAAATGATATCTCCATGAGGTGTAATTTGTTGTTTTTTTGATATGCTGTTTTGAGGGTGTGATTCTAAGCCTGGATAAATTGTTTTAGCAATTTTTGAGTTAGCCTCGAAATACTTTGCAATGACCATAGCATTATCTGACGCTTTTTGTACTCGCATCCCTAATGTTTTAACAGACCTTAAAAGGAGCCAAGCATCAAAAGGACTTGGAATAGCTCCTCCCGATTTTTGGATAAAATGTAATTTATCTGCCAACTCTTTATCCTTGGCAACCAAAACACCACCAAGCACATCACTATGCCCACCAATGAATTTTGTTGAGCTGTGCATAACACAATCTGCACCTTGCTCAATTGGACGTTGCCCAAAAGGACTCATAAATGTATTATCAACAGCAAATTTTATATTACCCTCTTTACATATGCTTGAAACCGCAGCAATGTCAGTTACTTCAAGCATGGGGTTTGTAGGTGTTTCAATGAAAACCCATTTGGTTTCTGGCTTGATTGCATCTTTAATGTTTTGCGTATCCGTTGTATCAACAAAATCAAATTTCAGGCCATGATTACTTAACACTTGAGTGGTCATCCGATAGGTACCACCATAAACATTTCTAGAAATTATTATATGATCACCTTGCTTTAGGTGTTGTAACAGTGCCGTAGTTGCAGCCATACCGCTAGAAAATGCAATTGCATCATAGCCACCCTCCAAGGCAGCTATATTTTTCTCCAGCCTCTCGCGAGTTGGATTAGTGCCTCTTGAATAATCAAAACCTTTATTTTGACCAATTCCATCTTGGACATAAGTAGATGTTAGGTGAATTGGTGGGGAAATAGCTCCGGTTGAAGGATCAGGCCTGTTACCAACATGAATGGCGTTAGTTTCAAATTTATTTTCTTTTGACATAATTTATACCTCAGTATAACCTTGATTTAAATATTGCTGCAATTTTTTATATTTAATTTGAATCTTTTCTCCACTAGGAGATTGAACATTTATTTTCTCATTTCTTCCGATTTTTTTATCGACAGTCACTGGATTCGTTGGTTTTTTTTGACTCGACCTACTTGCCGGTTGCCCAACAAATCCCATTCCTGTGGTGTCTTGGTGCTCTGTCTTAACATTTCTTACACTATTTGAGGATAACGATGGAACTTGATCCATTCCTTGTAATTGAGTACGGAAAATTCTTTGAGCAGTAACTGCATTCATATCTTTCATCATTTCTTGAAACATTCCAAAACCCTCAGATTTGTATTCTAATAAAGGATTTTTTTGTCCATAGGCTCTAAGATTTATACCTTCTCTTAATTGATCCATAGCATATAAGTGATCTTTCCATTTTTCATCTATTGTTCTTAGAATGACAAATCTTTCAAAACCCCTGATAACCTCAGGTGATACTAACGACTCTCTCACTTTATAGACAGACTCTGCTTCACTAGTGACCCAATCGATAAATTCATCCGAATTAATATCTTCTTTGCCTAGCTCTGAAATTAATTTTTGATGACTAACATCAACTAATAAATGAGTAGCAAAATTATTGCGAATTAAATCCCAATCCCAATCGACCATAGAATCATTAATTGCATTTGAATCAATTTCATCAACGATATAATCTTCAATAACCTGCATAACAGTTTCTCTCATGTTTTCTCCAGAAAGGGCCTGACTCCGCAGGTCATAAACAACCTGTCTTTGTTGGTTCATCACATCATCATACTCAAGCAAATGTTTTCTTACGCCAAAATTTCTTACTTCAACTTTTTTCTGAGCATTTCCAATAGCTCGAGTAATCATGCCAGCTGTAATTACCTCGCCTTCTTCAATACCCATTCTGTCCATGATACTCGCTACTTTATCCGAACCAAATAATCTCATTAAATCATCTTCAAGAGATAAATAAAAGACTGAGGAACCTGCATCACCTTGCCTGCCTGCTCTACCTCTTAATTGCAGATCAATTCTTCTAGAATCATGTCGCTCCGTTCCAAGTATATGTAAACCGCCTGCTTCCTGGACACCATCGCCAAGTTTAATATCCGTACCTCTTCCAGCCATATTAGTAGCAATAGTCACTGCCCCTTTTTGACCAGCTCTAGCAACAACTTCAGCTTCTTTTTCGTGCTGTTTTGCATTTAAAACACTGTGCGGAATATTTTTTCTTTTTAACATTCTGGCTATGAGCTCAGATGTCTCAACGGCTATAGTCCCAACAAGTACTGGTTGCCCACGATGATGTGCGTCTACTATTTCATCAACGACAGCATTATATTTTTCTCTTTTTGTCTTGTAAACTAAATCATCTCTGTCATCTCTTTGAATATCACGGTGAGTTGGAATAACAACAACTTCTAGTCCGTATATTGACCCTAATTCTTCAGCCTCTGTCTCAGCAGTGCCTGTCATACCAGAGATTTTGTCATAAAGCCTAAAATAGTTTTGAATTGTAATCGTTGCTAAAGTTTGCGTCTCCCTCTCAATTTTTACGCTTTCTTTTGCCTCGAGAGCTTGATGCAAGCCGTCGGAGTACCTGCGGCCCGCTAATATTCTCCCAGTAAACTCATCTACAATCAACACTTTACCATCCTGAACAACATATTCAACGTCCTTTTCATACATTGTGTAAGCTCTCAGAAGCTGATTAAAATTATGAATTTTCCCGCTCCTTTGAGCATGGAATTGATGAGCTTTCTCTTTTTCTATTTCTTTTGCATTATTGTCCAAATCTTGTTTTTCATCTATTTCCAAGAGGAGCTCCCCTATATCAGGAATGATAAAAGTTTCTGGGCTATTTGGGGCTAAAACATTTCGCCCTTTTTCAGTAATATCCATAACATGCGATTTTTCATCAACAGAAAAATATAAATCGTCGTCTACTTCATGTAGTTTTTTATCTCTTATGTAATCAGATTCTACGCTCTGAGATAATTTTAACGTGCCCGGTTCTTGAAAAATCTTCATAACCTGCGGGTGCTTAGGCAGGGCCCGTTTAGCCTGTAATAATTTTAACCCAGCTTTTTCTTTGTCCGATTCTAATAATTCTTTTACGTCTTTAATTAATTCTGATACTAAAATATTCTGTTTTCTAACTAGGTTTTGGACATCGGGCTTTAACTTAACAAACGTGTCATCGACTGGCGCATCAACAGCTCCCGAGATAATCAAAGGAGTTCTAGCTTCATCAATTAAAACACTATCCACCTCATCTACTACAGCAAATGCGTAATCTCTTTGACACAACTCATCTGGGTGAAGTGCCATATTGTTTCGAAGATAATCAAAACCAAATTCGTTATTTGTTCCGTACGTTATATCACAAGCATACATTTCGCGACGTTTAACATTATCCATTGAGTTCAAAATAAACCCTACTGTTAAGCCTAGTCTTCTATAAACCTCGCCCATCCATTCCGCATCTCTTTGCGCTAAATAATCATTTACAGTAATAACATGCACACCTCTACCCGTGAGTGCATTTAAGTAAATTGGCATTGTAGCAACAAGCGTTTTGCCTTCACCTGTTTTCATTTCAGAAACCTTACCATTGTGAAGTACCATCGCACCCAATAATTGGACATCATACGGTATCATATTCCATTCTTCGTTCTGACCTGAAACCCTAAAAGTTTGCCCCACCATTCTTCGACAAGTCTCTTTAACCATTGCAAAAGCTTCTACCATAACTTCATCTAATGCTTTTTGTTCTGCTTCTAGTATTTTCTTCTTTAATTCATTGCCCTCTAAATCATTTTCATTTTTCGTTTTAGCATCTTCTCTGGCTTGATTAACAAAAGTTTTTAACTCTAATGTCCTTTCTACAAGATCTTGATCAGACTTAGATTCAAGCCCACCATAAAAATCATTTATATTTTGTACAATTGGAAATATTTTTTTTATATATCGGGTGGAACTAGTTCCAAATATCTTCTTTAAAAACATTTAATTCTTCTCGCTATAATTTTTATAAATCGTATCTAAAATACCGTTAACGAAGCTTGAGCTTTCTTCAGTACTATATTCTTTTGCTATTTCAACCATTTCACTGATGGTCACTTTAGGTGGTACATCGCTAATATGATAAATTTCACTTACACCCATTCTGAGTAGTATTTTATCAAGAATGGCTACTCTTCCATATTCCCAGTTTTGGAGACACTCTGTAATTAAATCATCAGCCCATGTTTTTTTTTCAACAACACAATGAAATAATTCCTTCATATATTCATTATCTTTAGAATCATTAAATGACTGATCATATAATTCAAGAATATCAGTTGGGTAACCGTTATTTATTTCAAGAGCATAGAGTGCCTGCATGGTGTATTCCCTTGCTTTACGCCTAGGATGTTTTTCAATAGTTTTTTCAGTCATATTCATCCTAATGGAACGACCCACCCAAACGGGTCTTCGATATTTTCATACTGTATGTCAATAAGTTTTTCTCTTATTTTTTTCGTCATAGATGCGTTGTAATCGGTTTCAAATTGAATTTTATTATTTTTATAATTAATACTCCCAGCTGGTGCAACAACAGCAGCTGTTCCAGTAAAAAAAACCTCATCTCCATTTAATAAATCTTCGACTGTGACATCTTCCTCATAAACTTCTAAATCAAAGAATTCACGAGCTACCTTAATAGTTGAATCTCTAGTAATCCCAGGAAGAATAGATCCTTGCAAAGCGGGTGTTTTTAAAACATTACCCTTAAGAACAAAAATATTTGCCGATCTCGCCTCATCAATAATATTTTCATCTGAAGAATTTAGGAAGATAACTTCATCAAATCCATCCATTGTAATTTCTTTGTATGGTAGCAATGTTCCTGCATAATTACCAACCGCTTTTGCAAAACCAATGCTTTTTGTTGCAATCCTATGGTATTTATCTGTTAGAATAGTATCTAACATTTTTAAGCCTGATTTAAAGTACGATCCTACAGGAGTCGCATAAACTAAGAAAGTATAATTATTTGAAGCTTTTACGCCTAACATAGGCCCATCTCCGTAGGCTAAAGGCCTAATGTAAAGACTCCCTTGATCTTGAGTTGGTAAAAAATCGGAATTATCTTTTACAACTTCTTGCACTGCATTTAAAAACAACCCCTTAGGTAATTGAGGAATGCATAGGCGTTCTGAAGATGAAGCAAATCTTGCGGCATTTTCTTCAATTCTAAAACCAACTACTCTATCTTTTGAAGTTCGATATGCTTTGGTTCCTTCAAAAATTCCTTGACCATAGTTTAATATTGTGGATGCCGGGGACATACTTACATTACCATATGGAATTAATCCTTCGACCTGCCATTTTTTTTCGGCTGTATAAATAGCCTTAAACATACTTTTGGTCTCACGAGCATAAAAACCAAGGTTATCCCAATCTATGTCTTTTTTGTTCATCATAATTTTTCAACTATCATAGCAGATGCTTCTCCACCACCGATACAGAGCGTTGCCAAACCAAGATTTTTATCATACTTACCTAAAGAATGAAC
>CALKMQ010000167.1 GCA_938092125.1 uncultured bacterium | reverse complement strand
ATTATTACCAAACATGTCCTTTGCTCCATCATCTATCCAATCCTTAATATTATTAATATATGTGTCTTTATTATTGTCCCAATCTTGTTCAGATTCAAGTGGCATAATTCCAGAAATTCCATCAATATCTACAATAAGTCTGTGATACAATACAGATTGTAATGAATTTCCGGGATCAACCCGATAAGAAAATGAGTTATTTAAGTCATTTTTAATAACAGGGTGATAAACTAAAGAGTTATATGCACTTTCAATAGTTCTAAAATCTGGTTCAAAAGTACCATCATGACATCCTGAATTAGCACAAGTTGGAGAAAATATATTATTATGTAAAGCAGAGAAAGAAGTTGGGTCTGTAAAATATAAAGTATCGTTATCTGAAATAATATTAGAATTAAAATCAAAAGGATTTATTTCCTCTTCACAAGAAAAAAAACAAACTATTAATAGAATTGGTAATATTTTTTTCATAAATCATATTAAATCAAAAAGAGATTTACTAGAAGCAACTAAGCCAGAATTAACAACATCGTCTTTACAACCAAGAATCTCAGCAATTGTAGGGGTTAAATTAACAATGTCACCAACCTGATTATTCTCATTACCAATAGACAAATTACTATCAATTCCAGGACCAACAATAGATGAAAATATTCGCCTACTATTTGCATCTGAATGATCGTATCCTGAAAATGCATTTCCATCTTCAATATTATTAGAATCTAAATTTCTTCCATGTTCTGGAATTACCATCATAGTTGTATTATTAGCCATTTGGGGAATATTATTTTGGATATAATCCCAAATATGCCCTACCCCATGATCTGCTCTGTGTAAACTTCCAAGATAGCTCGTGAAATTACTATGGCAACCGTCTACATTAGATAAATAAATTACTGTTAATGTAGGCTTAAATCTTTGCATAACCTCACAGGCATAACCAATAGTACTTAAATCACCGTTGTCTGAGACAGGAGGATGTGCAATTGTTCCGGCTTGTGTTTTATCAAACATATCTTTAACAAATTGTTTAATCTCTGCTTTTTCCTCTTCCGTATTACCAATATTTGGTAATGCCTTGCCTTGAGAATACCATACATTATCTAAAAAATACTTCATTTTATACATAGGATCTAATTCATCCTCAGGATGATATACTTTTGCATTTTTAAGATGCTTTTCACCATCAGATCCAAAAGTAATAGTTGGAGCTAAAAAATTTGCACCATAAGATGCACCATAATCGGCATGTGTACTATAATCTAAAAGAGGTATAGAATTTCCTATTCCATTACCAACAAACCATGTTTTTGTAGCTTTTTCACCCTGATGACGTCTTAAATATTCAAAAATGGTGGGCATAGTAGGCTTATTTCTCAATCCTTGAGTATACATGTAATTACCTGTTAACATTGCATTAACTCCAGCATAATGACCAACTGCAGAAGCATTTACCTCTCGGAATGTAGTTCCTTGATTTTGAATAGTTTGAGATAGAATTTTAGGGATTGGAGTATCACCATTGATTATATTGTTTGTTCCATAAACAATTTTATCTGTTGGAGCAGAACCGTCAAAAAGATTATATAAAATATTACCGGCACTTGGATAGGATTGACTATCATCCAAATATCTCTGAAGAATAGATTCTTGTTGTCTCACCCCTCCAGCGAATGCAACTAAAACTACATGGTCTGCCATTCTCATGCCTGAAGCAGCAAATAATCTGCCGGATGGGAGAATAAATGGTATTGATATTGCAGCTGTAGAAGCAAGCGATGATTTTTTTAAAAATGATCTTCTTTTCATGACTTAATAGAATTGATATTCATTAGATAATGCGAAAGACATATAAACCATTTCCGCGCTAACGTTTGGATTAGAATTAAAAAAGTTTAGAAAAAATTCTCGTTCAGCTTCTGTTATATCTCTAATAAAAAAACGTTTATATGTTTCTTCCAAAAAAACATCTAAATCAGCGCGCATTAGAGAATCGGAAGGAATAATAACATCATCACTATTCATAAAATTACTTAAAACAATTTCATGAGCTACTTCTTTATCTCCAATTGATTCAATACATCTAGTAATTTCCACTAATTCATTTGAAGATAGAGCTTGTTGAAAAAGATTAGCGTAAACTATAGAAATATATTGACTAATAGATTTTAATTTGTTCTTGTTTGCATTATAAGAACTTGATTGCAATTGATTAATATCATAAACTAAATCATCTTCTTTGCAAGCGGAAAAGCAAAAAGAAAGAATTAAAAAAAATAATAAATATTATCTAAAAATGTGCATATTCATCTGTTTTCATTACAAAACTTTGTAATTTATGAAAATCACAAGTAATATAAAAGTCATTCATTAAAAAATCAGTTTCAGTGGTTGTTGGCACTCTGGCCAATAGAGTTAAATATGTCCAATGTATTATTCCTTCGTAAAATTCACGAGAATTACATATAATATTTATAAAATCTTCTTTATTTGTTCCGGAATAACCCAAAACAGTATAAGGTTCTTTATCCTCAATCATTGAATACGAATTATTAAATTCATATTCAGTAGGATAGCGAAATAATAAATTGTCAAAAGCGGCATTTACAAAATTGAAAGTGTTCATATTTATTTGATCATAAATAGAACTATTAATCATAGTTCTATGCATTTCTTTAATATCTATTAAATTATCATAAAGCATTGTTTTAGAATTAATTATATCATTTAACCTATAGTATTTAATAAGGTTATTATGGGCCTGTATTAAATTTCCAGCTATTGAATCAACTTCATAAAAAAAATAATGAATTCCCATTTCGTTTTGAATATAACCATCAGAAACTCCCTCGATTAATCTAACTTTAACCATCTCATATAATCTATGAAAATATGCTTGCTTGTATGATGAATCACCAGGAACAAAATTAGTATCAAATTGCAGCTTAAAAATTAAGGAGTCTCTAGATTCTAAAGTAACGTCATTATTTCTAAGAAACTGTACATCTGAACTCATTTCATCATCTAATGGCTCTCTACCAATTAGATCTATATAAAGTCGATTAACATAATTTTCCAACAAAATAGTGGGAATCTCACTATAGGTTGGAGCATTGTTATTTGGTATAATAACAACATCTTTTTTACAGGAAGCTATAGCAATTGCAACAAAAACAATATACAATAAAGCCCTACTCAACTATAATCTTTTTGTAGAAATTACTATTTCCAGAGTGAATATTTAAAAAGTATATGCCTGATTTAAGATAGGCAAGATTCACAGTATATAAATTTCTAAGATTATTTTTCTCCTTAATGAGTTTACCAGTGATATCATAGATATAAAAACTA
>CALKMQ010000166.1 GCA_938092125.1 uncultured bacterium | reverse complement strand
TCCTAAAAATCTTAAAAATATTCCTGAATTTGCTGGAGGCCATCATGAGAAGATGGATGGTACAGGATATCCAAAAGGTCTAAAAGCGGATCAGATGTCTCCGCAGGCAAAGATAATGGCAATTGCAGATATTTATGAAGCCTTAACTGCGGCTGATAGGCCATATAAAGATGGTAAAAAATTATCACAAGCTATGCGGATTATGGGTTTTATGAAAAATGACTACCACATTGATGATGATCTTTTTGAAATTTTTGTTAGTTCTGGTGTTTACAAAGAATATGCAGATGAACACGTTTCACCAAACCAAATTGATAAAGTTGATGAAAAATCTGTTTTAGGTAAAAAATGAGTATCTTAAATCAAAGAGAAATATTAAAAGAGAAAATATTTGCTCTGCAAGCTGAAGTCTCTAAGATTCTTAGCATTGATAATGACGTTGATGAATTTTTGGATAACAGCACAATTTTAGACGAGTGGGAAAAAATTATTCCTGATGCCGAATATGGAATATTTGTAATTGCTATTTTGAATAATATTAAAAGAGAAATAATTATAGACAAAATAGTGGACTCAATATTAAATATTAGTAACCCAAAGAAAAGGGCTAAAAGAAAAAACTCTCAAATCAAACATCACCCATTTTGTTAATTGTAAGCTGATTTTATATAAAATAATCTATATGAACATTGAAATAATTATCGTTATTGGAGTACTTATAGTCGGGTTTTTTCTTTTTATAAAAGAATACTTCAGTATTGACGTTACAGCTTTGATTATCCTTTCTTGCTTTTTTGGATTAGGATTTTTAACGCCAACAGAAGCAGTTTCTGGATTCTCTAATCCTGCTGTAATTACAATTGGGTTATTATTTGTTCTAAGTAGTGCTATTCAAAAAACTGGTCTTTTAGAATATATTGTCGTCACAATAAATAAATTATTGCAATCTTCAAGAATCATTGGAATGGCAGCTTATTATTTTACAATTAGTATTGCATCATCATTAATTAACAATACTGCTATTGTTGCAATCTTTATGCCTATTACAATTCGATTGGCCCACAGTTATAAAGTGAGTCCATCTAAAATGCTTATCCCACTAAGCTATGCTGCTATTTTAGGAGGCACTTTAACTCTAGTGGGTACATCTACTAATCTCTTGGTTAATTCAATTTACATGGGTTATGAGGGTGCAGAGCCTTTAGGAATGTTTGAATTTTTCAAATACGGAATCTTTATTTTAATTATAGGTACAGCTTATTTATTATTTATAGCGCCAAAATTAATTCCTTCTAGAACCTCGACATCGAGTTTAACCAAAAGTTATCATTTAGGTGGATATTTAACTGAGATGAAAGTTAGGAAAGGATCTGTTTTAATTGGTAAGTCCTGTATAGATAGGTCAATTAACCAAAACTATGATGTTACCGTACTAGATATTATCCGAGATCAAAAACATATTGCGAATAATATTAGACAAACCATATTGAAAGAAAATGACATTCTTTTTGTGAGGGGAACCCTAGAAAATTTCATTCGAATGAAAGAAGTGGAGGGTGTTACACTATTAACAGATGAGAAACTAACGCAATCAGAGTTGGAGCAAGAAGATAATGAACTGGTTGAATGTTTACTCACAGATGATTCTGATCTCGTTGGGAAAAGTTTAATGTCCACAAATTTTAGACAAATTTTCGGTGCATTTATTTTAGCTATTAGGCGAGAAGGAGGTATCTTTAGAAAAAAAATTGCTCATATGAAACTTCAGGCTTTTGATACACTACTAGTTTATGGTCCATCAAAAAAAATATCTAACTTGTCTGATCGAGGTGATTTTATTGTTTTAGGAAAAGTTAAAGCGAGACTAATTAAAGAAAAATTTTGGTGGGTCAGCATATATGTGGTCCTAATATCTATTTTTTTTGCGGCTATTGGATTTATACCAATAATGAAGGGTGCTTTTATTAGTGTTGTAATTTTGCTGAGCTTAAAAATTATTACTGCTCCAGAAAGTTATCAGTCTATTCATTGGCAAGTAATTGTGCTTATTGCCGCATTAATACCAATTGGCATAGTCATTCAAAAAACAGGGACAGCTCAATGGATAGGGAATAATATTTCAGATTTCATTTATTTATTCTCAGATGACGTTCAACCTTATGCTTTGATTGCAACCATTTATTTCATAACGATGATTTTAACAGAGATCTCATCAAATGTTGCCACCGCAATTATCATGGTCCCAATAGCGATTGCTGTTTCAACTCAATTAGGTTTTGAACATAGACCATTTGTGTTTACAGTTGCATTTGCAGCTAGCTCATCTTTTATTACTCCCATTGGATACCAAACCAATTTAATGGTCTATGGGCCTGGCGGTTATAAGTTCAGTGATTATATTAGAGTCGGTTTACCATTGTCGATGATTCTTTTTGTAGTAGCTATAATAACTATTCCAAAGATTTGGCCATTTTAGTTTATTATGAAAAACCTTTTTTTACTTGAGCCAAGCATTACTTATTTGAATCATGGTTCATTTGGTGCTTGTCCGATATCAGTATTTAACGATTACCAGAGTTGGCAAAAAAAATTAGAACAGCAACCGGTTCAGTTTATAACTAAACACTTATGGCGGCATTTGGAAGAAGCCAGAAAAGAACTTAGTGGGTTTTTAAATTGTCATGGAGATGATATATTGTTGTTTCCAAACCCTACGACAGCAATAAACAATGTAATTGAAAATTTAAATTTAAATAAAGGTGACGAAGTGTTGATGACTCAGCATGAATACGGTGCATTAGTTAGAGCCTGGTCGAGGTCATCAAAAAAAAACAATTTCACTATCATTCAGCAATCTGTGGACGTCCCTGTCAATTCAAAAAAGAATTTTATAAAACAGTTTTTATCTGGGATCACCGTAAATACGAAAGTTATTTTTATATCACAGATAACTAGTCAAACTGGACTAATCTTTCCTGTTAAAGAAATATGCGAATACGCAAGAAAAAAAGGCATCATTACAATTGTAGATGGCGCTCATGTTCCAGGACATATTGACTTAAATATTAGTAATCTCGATTGTGATTTTTATACTGGCACTTGCCATAAATGGTTATGCGCTCCGAAAGGTTCATCCTTTCTGTATGTTGAAAAGTCATTTCAAGATAGTATAAAACCTCAGGTAATGAGTTGGGGTGAAGAAGGAGATGACCCTGGACCTTCACAGTTCCAAATGGACTTTCAATGGCAAGGAACCAAAGATATGAGTTCATTTTTATCTATACCATCTGCTATTCATTTTATTGAAAGTAATAATTGGAAAGAGAATCATAAACTAAATAAGGAATTAATTTTAGAAGTTTCAAATGACTTAAAGAATTTATTCGAAACAGATCCACTTTTTAAAAGTGAAGAGTGGGTAGGACAAATGGTTAGTCATCCGTTGCCTTCAACTGCTCCGGGAAATTTAAAAGAAATATTATGGGAAAAGTTTTCGATAGAGGTACCTGTTTTTGAATGGAAAAAACAAAAATATATAAGAGTTTCTGCACATTTTTATAATGGTAAGAATGATATGAAAAGTTTAATTAACGCATTAAAAATTATATTTTAAAATGATTTTTAAAAAAAAGATAGTTATTTTAGTACTCCCTTTTGTTTGTCTATTTCAAAATAGTACTTATTCACAATCAATATCTATTTATCCTAAAGGCGAAAAAAAAATAAAGTTATATAATACTCATGATATAATAAATGGAAGTGTTATTGTAAGTGATAGTGGCTTGATTAAAAAAGTAATACCCTTAAAGTCTATTAAAAAAATTAAATACTCTCAAAAATCATATAAACCCATTGGCGATATTTTATTATCCTCTGGCAAATGGTTATTAAATTGCTCGTTATTTCCAGCGGTGATAGGATATCCGGCGCTTTTTTATAATTATGGAGTAGTTAGCTCAGCAATGATTGCTTCAGGCATTTTAATAAATGAGGTCGGATCTAGGATAGGCCGAAAAGTAATTACATATAAATTTAATGGACTTAATTATATTAATAGAGAATTGATATTTTCTTCTATTTTTGCTGATATGGAATTGTATAATAAAACTGACTTTAGCCTATCAGGTGAATATTATCATAAGCCGCATGGTAAAAAAATTACGCTTCCAAGAACAGATTGGTTTTTTGATTTCTCTGCAAAAAAAGAACCCGTAGGTATAGAAGCTTGGATAATAAAACATAAGTTGAGAGATAAAAAATTCTTGGAATTTGCGGTACCAAAAAAGTAATATTATAATGCAGATTATATTATCAGCTCTTAAAGCGGAAGCAATTCCATTAATTAATTATTATAAATTAGTACCCAATAATTCCATTGGCCTTCAAATGTACATGAATGATTTATTTACAATCCTAATTACGGGTGTAGGTAAAAAAAATGTTAACAAAGTACTAAAAGAGTATCTAAAAAAATCTAAAAATATTGAAGAGGATAAGTTTATAAATATTGGGATTGCAGGAGGAATAAAAGGAAATTGTAAAATTGGAGAAATGTTTTTCATAAATAAAGTTTTTGATGATCATCTAGAAGTTGATTACAATATTAAAACTGGGAAGAGACCTAATATTTTAGAAAATCATGTCACAACTGTTTTTGAACCTATCTTGAATAATGGTCAAGGGCGAGAAGGACTAGTTGATATGGAGGCGTATGAAATCTGTTCAGTATTAAGTGATTTTAATCAATTAAATAAAGTAACAATTATTAAAATAGTATCAGATTTCATGAATCTAGATACGAAATATTTAAGCTCTAAACAGATTCGAAAAATGATAGAAAAAAATTTGTTTGATATTGATATTTTTTTAAATGATAATAGTAAATTATGTAAATAAATACTCATGAAAGTTTTTCTTTATATATTATTTTTAGTCTTTACAATTGGGTCTCTTATTTTGGCAATTTTATACAGGACGTATGACCCCGAAGAGGAAGACAAGCTTAATTGAGTTACTGATTTGCTCACTATCTTTAAAAATAAAAGTATCCTATTTATTTCAAATCTTTTACTTGGCACTTTCAATCTAGTAATGGCAATTGAGATTTCTGAAATTTCATATTGTGGAATTCCTTTTGAAATAAAAGAAAATAGCTCATCTAGTACACATTATATAGTAATACATGGAGATGAGCAAACTGCCAAGATTCTTATTAATGAGCATATTAAAAAAAACAAAGGTAAGGCGTTTATAATTAAGTCAAAAGATAGAGAAGTGACTTTAGGCCCTACAATTGTAGACCCTAACAGACTATTTTCAAATTCTGGTGCAAGAAAAGCTCTTAAAAACTTTAAAGCTGATTGGGTGAAGAGTGAGTTAGATGATTTATTAACAAAATTAAAAATATCAAGAAATAACTTTTTGGACAGTATCTTCCCAAGTGAGGGCGGCTTGCTTATAGCATTACACAATAATTTTAGAGGGTATAACGTTAATAGTGAGCTAAAAAAAAGTCAGCTGTTTTCTATTAAAAAGAATGAAAATCCTCGAGATTTTATAATATGTACGAATGATGTTGATTATGAAAAACTTAAAGATGGTCCTTTCAATATAGTTTTACAGAACGTAATGAATAATAATAATGATGGTTCATTGTCATGGGCGGCTAT
>CALKMQ010000165.1 GCA_938092125.1 uncultured bacterium | reverse complement strand
ATAAGCTTGCAGCTAATACTCAAGGCATCACTCACTTTCTTGGAAGGACTTTGAAGGAGTTTGGAATTTCAAAGACCAATCTAGATACTCAAGGATTTAGAGATTTATTGAATCTTGTTGAGCAAACCTGCAATGACAGCTGGCAACTATATTCAGATTTGCAATCCTACAATCCATATACAAAAACCACAATAAGAAGATTAAAAGAATCTTTTGAGAAAGTTAAAAACGACTCTGAAGGAGTTTGAAAATGAACCAATGGAAAATAAACAGTTGGAGAGATTTTAAAGCAAAGCACGTCCCTACGTACAAAGATGCCGAAAAATTAAGGACTACTGAAAACACACTTAAAAGCTTTCCGCCTCTGGTATTTGCCGGCGAAGTACGAGCTTTAAAAAAAAACCTCTCGGCAGTGAGTGAGGGAAATGGATTTTTACTACAAGGTGGAGATTGCGCAGAAAGTTTTTCGGAATTTAATGCTGATAATATTCGTGACACTTTTAGAGTATTACTCCAAATGGCAGTTATTCTTACTTCAAGCACTAAACTGCCAGTAATAAAAGTTGGTAGAATGGCTGGACAATTTGCTAAACCACGGTCTAGCGAATTCGAGACAATAAATGGTCAAAGTTTTCCTAGTTATGCTGGTGACATAATTAATAGTATTGAATTTGATTCGATAAAAAGAGCACCTGATCCAGATAGAATGCTAACAGCATACTCTCAAGCTGCATCTACCTTGAACCTCCTCAGAGCTTTTGCAGACGGAGGCTATGCAGATTTAAAGCATGTGCAATCTTGGAATATGGGGTTTGTTAAAGGCGGTTCTCAAGGTGAACGATATGGACATTTAGCTGAGGAAATTCAGAAAAGTTTGAAATTCATGGAAGCTTTAGGTATTAATTCAAGTAATACTCCACAACTTAGAAGTGTTAAATACTATACCAGCCATGAAGCCTTGTTACTTCCATATGAAGAAGCACTAACCAGATCAGATTCAACGTCAGGGGATACTTATAATACATCAGCACATTTTTTGTGGATTGGCGATCGAACTAGATTTATTGATAGTGCTCATATTGAATTTTGCAGAGGAATTCAGAACCCAATTGGTATAAAATGCGGGCCAAAAACTAATACTGAATCTTTATTAAAAATAATAGATACGCTGAACCCCTTAAATGAATCAGGCAAAATAACCTTAATTACACGCTTTGGGTTTGAAAAAGTTGAACAATATCTTCCTAAAATTATCAAAGAATTAACAAAAGAGGGTAAAAGTGTGATTTGGTCTTGTGACCCAATGCATGGGAACACAATAAAAAATAAATCAGGAGTAAAAACTAGAAGGTTTGAAAATATTTTAGGCGAAGTAAAGTCAAATATTGAAATTCATAAAGCTGAGGGTTCTCATCCAGGAGGAATACACCTTGAAATGACGGGACAAAATGTAACAGAATGCACAGGCGGTTTAGATAAAATTTCTGATTCAGATTTAAAAGATCGATACCGCACTCACTGTGACCCAAGACTAAATGCAAATCAAGCAATAGAATTAGCATTTCTAATCGCTGACAGTTTAAGAAAATAATAATGATTATTACAGGTTCAATCAATCTCCCTGGCGACAAATCAATATCTCACAGAGCATTGATGATTGCATCACTTTCACCACAAATTTCAACTATAAAAAACTTATCAGATGGCAGAGATGTTCAATCAACAGAATATTGCCTAAAACTTTGCGGTATATCTATAAAAAAGGGTCCAAATAATGTTAAATTTATAAAAGGGGATACATTTTCGAGCCCTTCAAAAGAGCTTGACTGTGGTAATTCAGGTACTTCTATGCGTTTACTTTGCGGGTTATTAGCAAGCAAAGGCATTAATGCTACATTAATTGGAGATAAATCTCTATCAAACAGACCAATGGGGAGGATTATTAAACCACTTTTTGAAAGAGGTGTTGATATAAAAAGCATTAACAATCTTGCACCGATAATAATCAAAAAAAGTGCCTTAACTGGTTTTAAATACAAAAATAAAATTTCAAGCGCACAAGTAAAATCTGCAATTTTATTCTCCGGTTTAACCGCAACTGAGCCTACGCACTACCATGAACCTATATTATCAAGAGACCATACTGAAATAATGCTAAAAAATGTTGGCGTAAATATTAAGAAAACAAATAATAACATTTGTCTAACACCTCCAATTCATGCTCTTAGGCCACTTAATTTTGAAATCCCTGGAGATCCATCATCAGCAGCTTTTTTTGCCGGAGCAGCATCAATATTGCCAAAATCAAACTTAATGTTAAAAAAAATCTTATCAAACCCCACTAGATTTGAATTTTTCAATATAATCGAATCAATGGGAGTAGACGTAAATCTAAAAAATGAAAAAAATGTAGCTGGCGAATTAGTAAATGATATATCAATCAAACAAAAAAAGTTATTTGGAATTCATATTAAAGAAAGTAAAGTACCGAGTATTATTGATGAAATACCAATGCTTGCCGTTATCGCAACTCAGGCAACTGGAAAAACAATTATAAAAGGAGCAAGAGAACTACGAGTAAAAGAATCAGACAGAATTAAAGCAATAGTGATTAATCTCCGAAAAATGGGTGCATCTATTGAAGAGTTTGAAGACGGGTTGACAATAACTGGGCCTACTAAATTAAAAGGAGCAAATATAAACACTTTTAATGACCATAGAATTGCGATGGCTTTTACTATTGCAGGTCTGGTTGCTGAAGGAAATACAATACTGGATAATTATGATTGTGTAGATATTTCATTTCCTGATTTTTTCAATAAAATAAAAATGCTAGTAAAATGAAGAAGTTTGCAGTAATTGGAAACCCTGTAAGCCAAAGCATTAGTCCACTACTGCACACAACTATTATAAAACAATTGAAGATAGATGCTTGTTATGAAAAAATTAAAGTTTTACCAGATCAAATCAAAAATTTTATAAACAAAAATAATTATGATGGATACAACGTAACCATCCCGCATAAAAATAATATTATAAAGAATCTTAAATATCTTGATGTTTATGCACAAGAAATAACAGCTGTAAACTGCGTATATAATAATAAAGGTTATAATACTGATTGGATTGGTTTTTTGCATGCTCTCAAACAAAATGAAATTGATATCAAAGACAAATCATGTTTAATTATCGGAGCTGGTGGAGCGGCGTACGCCATTGCTTTTGCACTCATTGAAGGAAAGGCAGAATCTATATCAGTAGAAAATAGAAATCTTGAAAATAAAACTAAATTGGAGAATTGGATTTTAAAAAAAGGGGTATCTCCTACAAATATTAATCCCAAAATTATCATAAACTGCACACCGCTAGGGATGGGACGATATGAGCATAAAATACCTTCCAAAATCGAAGTCAGTGATAGTCATATTATTATTGATACTATATATAACCCTTTAAAAACTAAGTGGTTGAGACAATGCGAAAAATTAGGAGCCCGTACCATTAGTGGTCTTGATATGCTTATTTTTCAAGGAATTGCATCTTTAAATATTTGGCTTAATGAAAATATCGATGAACATATTAATTTTAAAATAATCAAAACTACTTTAGAGAGACACTTATGCTTACAAAAATAAAATTTTTAACAGCTGGAGAATCCCATGGAAAAGGATTATTAGGTATACTTGATGGAATTCCTGCTGGATTAAAAATCGCAAAAGAGTATATCGATATTCAGCTTGGTAGGCGACAAATGGGATATGGTCGAGGTGGACGTATGAAAATTGAAAAAGACCAAGTCGAAATCTGGTCAGGTATAAGACTTGGTGAAACTATAGCTTCGCCAATTGGTTTGATAGTTAGAAATAAGGACTGGGAGAATTGGAAAGATAAAATGACCATTGGAGTGCCTGAGAAAAAACCTAAAAAAGTGACACTCCCTCGTCCTGGACACGCTGATCTTGCAGGTGTAGAAAAATTTGGTTTTGATGATATAAGAAATGTTTTAGAAAGGTCAAGCGCTCGAGAAACAACGATGAGGGTTGCACTTGCATCTGTATGTAGAAAATTATTAGATGAGATAGGAGTAAATGTTGCAAGCAGAGTTATTCAAATTCATAACATTACTGATACCTCTGATATACCCAAAAGTATGAGTGCAAATGAAATCAATGATTTAGTTGACAATTCTCCATTAAGATGTTTAGACAAAAATAAAGAACGTGAAATGATTGATATTATCGACCAAGCAAAGCAAAATGGTGATTCAGTCGGTGGAGTTTTTGAAGTTTTTGCAACAGGAATACCTTATGGTTTGGGATCTTACTCACAATGGGATCGAAAGCTGCAATCAAAAATAACTTCACTGTTGATGAGTGTTAATGCTTTTAAATCTATAGAAATTGGGCAAGGTTTAAGTTCCGGAGAAAAATTTGGAAGTGAAATTCATGATGAAATTGGATGGGATGGTAAAAATTATAAACGCTTTTCAAATAATGCTGGCGGCATTGAGGGAGGAATGAGTAATGCTATGCCTATAATTGCAAAAATTGCTATGAAACCTATTCCAACATTAATAAAATCATTAAGATCCGTTGATATTCATACAAAAGAAAAAAAAGATGCTCACAAAGAAAGAACTGATTCCTGTGCTGTTCCAGCTGCGTCCATCATAGCCGAAAGCATGATGTGCATTGTATTAGCTGATGTAATTTTAGAAAAATTTGGTGGCGATTCTATAGAACAATTGCGAGCGCATTTAAAAGCATCCGCTAAATATTGATGAAAATATTTTTGATAGGAATGATGGGTAGTGGTAAATCGTCAGTTGGGGAAAAATTATCTAAATATATTAACATACCATTTTTTGATACTGATGGTATGCTCGTGGAGAGCGAAGGACTTTCAATAAATGAAATTTTTAAAAAAAAAGGCGAGGACTATTTTAGACAAATTGAAAGCGAATCATTAAAAAAAATACGAGGTGATGGTGTTATTTCTTGTGGAGGAGGAAGTATTTTAGCAAAAGAAAATAGAAACTATTTTAAAAATAAAGGTTATACAATATATTTAAAATCATCATTATCAACATTAAAAGAAAGATTATTAAATGATATCAATAAGGATAGACCTTTAATTGATTATAAAAATATTAAAAAATCTCTGAAAGCTATTTATGAAGAAAGAAAATTACTTTTTTTTGAATCCGCAAACGATACTGTCATTACTGATAATCAATCGTTAGATGATATTTGTAAAACAATAATTAAAAATATAAAAATTGAAAAAGTATAAAGTTAATCTTAGAGATCGTTCATATTACATAAATATTGAACCTGGTTTAAAAAACAACCTTCCATCATTATTATCCGATTTTAATGATGGACAAAAATGGATAATTATATCGCAATATAAATTGATGGAACTATTTGGGTACGAAATTAAAAGCCATCTAATCAGCTCAGGATTTGATTGCTCTTATATAACATTGCCAAATGGAGAGGCAGCAAAAAGTATAAACGAGTACAATAGAGCAATAAGCCAAATGGTTGATTTAGGTTGTGATCGGAAAACGTGTATCCTATCATTAGGTGGAGGAGTCGTTGGTGATGTTTCTGGTTTTATTGCTTCTAGCTTTATGAGAGGTATTAAATATTTCCAAATTCCAACGACACTTCTGTCAATGGTCGACTCATCAATAGGAGGTAAAACTGGGATAAATATAGATAAAGGTAAAAATTTAATAGGAGCAATTTATCAACCAAAAGGAGTTTATATAGATCAAAATTTTTTAGCTACCCTTTCAAAAGAGGAGGTAATTTCTGGTTTAGGGGAGATAATAAAGTATGGTGCTATTTTAGATAAGGAATTTTTTGAAAAAATTTCACTTTGGGTTCAAGATATTCCAGCATTTCCTTTTTCAGAAGCTATTGAAATTTGTTGTAAGCTAAAAGCAGATATCGTTTCAAAGGATGAATTTGATAATGGAATGCGAGGAATCTTGAATTTTGGTCATACTATAGGTCATGCTCTTGAGTTAAAATTTGGTTTCAATACATTAAGACATGGTGAAGCGGTAGCATTTGGAATGCTCTGTGCAGGATACGTTTCCTTTAAACTTAAAAAATTAGATGAAACGCAATTTAACATTCTAGAAAAATTAATTCGTACCCTTCCGCTGCCTAAATTAAAAAAAATAAATAGCGAAGAATTATTAGCTCTTATCAAACGGGATAAAAAATTTGTTAAAGGGAAATTAAAGTTTGTTACTCTTAATAAAATTGGTATG
>CALKMQ010000164.1 GCA_938092125.1 uncultured bacterium | reverse complement strand
TAATCCAACATTAGACTTTCCTCCAGATCAAGAGACTCTTGATCAATTATATATGATTACGCAAGATCAGATAGAAACATTAATTAATTTTGAAGAAAATAAGATTAGAATATCAGGTATGTTACCTGATTTGACTTCTGAGGAACTAGAGGTTGTTGAAGACACGCTAGAAACATTTATAAAAAATAAATTCCCCAAATGGCTTTCGGTCGTTATAACCGGGACTATGCCGGTGGCTTTAAATACAAATAATTATCTAGTTTTAGATCTTTTTAGCGGTTTTGGCTTGGCGTTTATTTTTATAAGTATCATAATGAGTTTGTTGTTTTTATCGTTTCGTATTGGGTTGATAAGTATGTTACCAAACCTAATACCCATAATTTTTGCGGCTGGTTATCTTGGTTTTATGGGAATACCTATAAGGCCACCAATCGCCATAACTTTTTCGATTTGCTTGGGTATCGCTGTGGATGATTCATTGCATTTCCTCTTCAGGTTTTGGCAGGAGCGTAAAAATAATTCTAATTTAGAAACAGCGATATCAAACACTATAGAAACGACGGGTCTCGCAATGCTGACTTCTACAATTGTGCTTGTATCTGGATTCTTGGTTATAACTGTATCTAATTTTATACCGACTTCTCAATTTGGAGTTATTTCTGCGATTACTTTAACTGTCGCTTTTATTACGGATGTAACTCTCTTGCCTTCACTATTATATTTGTTCCCTATCAAATCATCGAAAAAAAATATTAATGATTAGGTGGCTCAAAGGGCTATATCATCCCGAAGCTTTTCATGGGGTTCGGTCGCGTTCGCCATATTTTGAAGGTTGGTATCATAAAATTGTTTCAAAAGATAGAAGGTCCATTGTTATTATACCTGGCATGTACAGAAGTGGAGTCGTTAAAAACGAATTTTCTTTTATTATGGTTTTTGAAGGTGCTACTGGTCATGTGCACTTTCAGAAGTTCCCAATTTCTGAATTTTTCTCAGAAATTGATAGATATGATACTAGGATTGGAAAAAACCATTTCTTTGAAAATGGAATTGACTTAAATATTAAAACCTCGAATTTTTCATTAAAGGGCTCTATCAATTTTGAAAATCAAAATCCTTGGCCTGTAACATTTAAAGAGCCAGGCTGTATGGGATGGTATAATTATATGCCAATTATGGAGTGCTATCATGGAATACTTAGTATGCATCATTCATTGTCTGGTAGTCTTTCTTTAAATAATCAGCAAGTAGATTTTAATGATGGCATTGGCTATACAGAAAAAGATTGGGGAAAAAACTTTCCTCAGAGTTGGATTTGGGTACAAGCAAATCATTTTAGAAAAAATAAAATAAGTTTATCTGCTTCCATAGCTAAAATACCATTACTTGGAACACGATTTGCAGGTTTTATTATTGGTCTGTTAATCGAAAACAGGTTTTATCGATTTACTACATATCATTCTTCAAAGATTAATCACTTATCATTAAAAAAGGATAAAATAGAATGGGTAGTAAAGCAAAAAGAGTTAACTCTTAAAATTTTTATATCACTTGGGGAAAAAACTGGTCTCCTTTTTGCTCCTGATTCAGAAGACATGATTGAAAAAGTTGAAGAGCATTTAGATTCAAAAGTTAGGTTTGTACTTGAAAAAAATAGTAAAATTATTTTCGAAGATGAATCAGATTTTGCAGCAAGTGAAGTGGTTGGTGATATTGAAGCTTTGCTTAAATTGGCTAACAGTAATTAGATTATGAAAATATGAATAAAACAGTAATAATTTTTGTTGTAGTAATTCTAGGAATAATTTGCTTCAACATGGTTTGGGGTTTATCAAATTCAATGTTAGAAACACCTAAATATAAGTTAATTAAAAAATCTGGATCTTTTGAAATAAGGCAATATGACCCGGTGGTAATTGCGAAAACGCAAGTGCAATCAGCTTACAAAGAAGCTACTTCAACGGGTTTTCGAAGAATTGCAAATTACATTTTTGGCGGGAATGACAAAAATGTTGAAATTGCAATGACTGCCCCAGTAATAACAGATAGTCCAGAAGATGCGAATGGTTCTTATGAGGTTCTCTTTGTTATGCCTAGTGCTTATGATACAAATAAGTTGCCAAGGCCAAATAGTCCGAATGTCGAAATCCTTGAAAGAGAATTGGGTCGGGTAGCTTCTATATCTTTTGGAGGCTGGGCAACGAGTGCAAAAATAAAAACCTACCAGCAAAAGCTTAGCAAGTGGATATCTGATCAACAGTTGCAAACTGTAGGTAAATTTAAGGTTGCTCAGTATAATTCTCCCTGGGCATTACCGCCATTTAGGCATAATGAAATTTTGATTAAGATTGCTCAATGATTAGAGGCCTTTTGAACGTTATAGAAGGTGTTGAGACATCTGATGGCGCTGGAGTAAAGCTGAGAAGAATCATTGGTGGCCCCGAACTAAATATGTTTGACCCTTTTTTACTTTTTGATGAATTCGGAAGTGACAACCCAGATGATTACATGGCCGGATTCCCTGCTCACCCGCACCGTGGATTTGAAACAGTTACTTATATGTTAAATGGTAAATTTAAACATAAAGATTCCTCCGGGAACGAAGGCGTCCTAACTGATGGGTCAGTGCAGTGGATGACTGCTGG
>CALKMQ010000163.1 GCA_938092125.1 uncultured bacterium | reverse complement strand
TTAGTAGATTACAATGTAAAAGTGCCTAAAATCGTCAGAGAAAATATTGCTGAGACAATTAAAGTAGACGTCAGTGTAGAACTAAAAAAGAAATGAAGTACATATTTTTAATTTTTTTTATTTGTCTTTCATATAGCCAAGATGACCTGTTAGATATTTTGGATGATGGAGACGTAAATGTCGAATATGTGCAGTCAGCTTTTAAAGGGACGAGGGTGGCTAATGCGCAATCATTAGAGATCCCTGCACCAAAGGTTTTACAATTTATGATACAACATCGTTTTGGATCGATCGAAAATGGATTCTATGATCTTTTTGGTACTGATTATGCAGCAATACGTTATGATTTTAGTTATGGATTTAATGATGTTCTTGCTCTAGGAGCAGGTAGAAGTAGTTTTGATAAAGTATATGATATGTTTCTTAAAACAAAATTAATAAGGCAATCTAAAGGTGGTAAAAATTTTCCTATTTCTGTCGTTCTATTTAATGATATCGGAATTAAGACGAACCGCAAATCTGAACAAACACCCGCGTTGAAAGAAAATTTTTCAAATCGTTTGCTCTACATAAATCAATTAATCATTGGCAGAAAATTTAATCGTAATCTTTCACTACAGGTTTTACCAACTGCCATACATAGAAACCTTGTCCTAACTCCAAATGAGAAACATCAACTAACTTCACTTGGATTCGCGGGCAGGTATAAGATTACGAACCAGTTTTCAATCAATGCAGATTATTTTATTCCCTTAGATAATCGAGATAGTTATTATAAAAATAGTTTTGCTGTAGGTTTTGACTATGAAACTGGAGGTCATGTTTTTCAAGTAATGCTCTCCAATGCGCAAGGCCCATATGAATTTACTTTTATTGAAAAGGCTAATGGCGATCCTTCATCTGGAAAATTGTATTTAGGCTTTAATATATCTAGAGCATTTTCTTTTAAAGGGAATGACTCAGAAACCTGGTAGTCTATAAAATAAAAGATTTATCTAATCTTAACTTTTTAGATAATCTATTGTAGCCTAATATTCTTCCTTTAATTACAACGGTGGTCCCTATAATGTTTTTGAAAAAAGTAGTATCTAAGTTTTCCATTTTACAGAATGTTGTTTTATCAATAATCAAGGTATCACTTCTAAAGGTATCTACTTTGCCAGAAAATTCAACAAACTGAAAACGATAGTTGTCATTTGCAATACTAGGCTCCATTGCATATTCCCATTGAAGTTCTCCTCGACTAAAAGTTTTTATTGGAATTTCATTCTCCCAATCAGGCCATATCTTTTCTTCGAATAATATAACCCATAGAGCTAAAAATATAATTGGAATTAAGGGTTTTACCATCTTCCAAGTGTATTTGTATTGATCTATCATATCAAATACTCGCTCTTTTGGTCCATCGATTATTATAAAACGATTTTATGGCAGTCATTTATTTTGATGTTTTTGATAAAACATAATTAACTAAATAATAAAAAAAGTAAAAATGAATTAGAGCTAAAACTGTTGCTACAATTAAATACCATGGCCATGGACCAAAAAAATCTAATATCGTTCCAACAGGGGGTTTCCCACAAATCCAAAAATAATTAGCTTTTAAAAACAAGTTGATTGGAATTGTAATTGCAAAAAAAGCAATGAGACTGAAAAAAGAAACATAAATACTTTTTTTATTCGGCCTTATATCGTAAACAAAAGTAGCGTATATAATTGCGATTATCATTAATTGATGACTAAGCCAATATCTTATAAAATGATAATGCGGGAAGCCCTGAGTTATATCTGGGGTTATAATGGCATGTATAACGGTTAGTCCCCAAAAAAAGACTATTTCATAAGCCAATGGACTTCTATATACTAATACAAAAAAAACCAATATATTAGCAGCCCGGCACAAATGGAAGGGCAGATGAAGTTTTAAGCTGAATGTACCTCCAACAATTTCTAATAAAACCCAACTTAAGTATGAAAATAAAACCAAACTGCCTATGATAATTCCAACATAGTGCTGCTGTTTTTCATTTAATCTAGTTTTAGCAAAAAAGGGTATTGTAAAACAGAGTATTATGAAAACAACGATAGAGACGATATGATCTACTCCCATGAATTCAAATGGAATCGTTTCATCATACATGTAATTAGACAATAGATTCAATTCACTTTCCTTCTCTATTTATCATTTATGTATTTTTTGGCATTTACTACATACATGAGTACCTCTACCAGTTACTTTGATTTTTTCAATAGTATTTGAACATTTTATGCAAGACTCACCTTGCTTTCCAAATATTTTTAGTTCGTTAGAATAGTTTCCTGATTGCCCATTTAAGAATGTAAAACTTATGAAGGTCGTTCCAAGCTGCTTAATAGATTCTCTTAATATTTCACGTATATTTTTGTGAAGAAGTATAATTTTCTTCTTGGGGATATAGCATGAAATTGAATTTGGATGAATGTTACTAGCCCAAAGACTTTCGTCAACGTAAATATTCCCAAGTCCTGAAAGGAATGATTGATCTAACAAGAGAGCTTTTATATTTCTTTTCTTGCTTTTTAAGTTGGTTAGGAGCCAATCACCAGTGAAATCATCTTCAAGAGGCTCGGGACCATGTTTTTCATTTATTAATTTGAGGTCATCGTATTTATAGATTCTCCCAAACTTCCTTGTATCTTCAAAAATTAATTTTTCGCCACTTTCAAGCTGCATAATCGCACTAGTATGCTTTGGAATATCTTTTCCTTCTAAAACATAAAGTTTACCAGTCATTCTTAGATGAACGGCAATCAAAAATTTTTCAAAGTTAATGATGATAAACTTTGCTCTTCTAGTGACATCTAAAATCTTATTTCTACCTTTTAAGTCTTCATGATGAAAATTATCTAATACCTTCCCCCAAATTGGATTTATAGATAAAACAGATTTCCCGATTACAAAGGGTTTAATATGATTTGCTACTGTTTGCACTTCGGGTAGCTCAGGCATGATTTTTTACTTTAAATATCTCTTTTCTAAAATTTGAGAACTTACTAATTACAACAATCCCTATCAGGGCAATAAGGTAGTGAGCACTAGCAAAGTTCATACCTATGTGAGGATTTAAATTTTCAGTGACCCATCCCGCTATTAATACACTAGTCAGCATCATCACTCTAGTGTAAACGCCAAAAATAGTTTGTACTCTGCCCATTATATTGTTTGGTATTATTTCCATAAAAAGAGTTCTTACGATTATTCTTGCAGAATTGTTATGAAGACCCATTAAAAGATAAGCAATCCCAGCAATATAAATTGTTGGTGAAAAAGGTGATATGAAACAGCATAATCCGGCTATGCTATAACACCAAGTCAAAGATTTTCTTCGTCCAAATTTTTTGGTAATTATTGCCACTACAATTGTTGATATCAATGCTCCAAAGCCATACATAGCATCCATTAGACCATAGCCCCAACTGCCCTTATTAAAAATCTCTTTTGACATTGTAATGGTTAGAACGCTTAGTGCACCCCAAATTGCTACATCAGACATAATTGTCGTGATTCCTAGAAAAAGGACCCACGCTTTATCTTTCAAAAATAAAAATCCTTTTGAAAGTGCAGTTGATATATTTTCAGAGTTTTCTCTTGGTTTATCATTTTTGAAGGGCGCAAGAGAAATAAAGATAGCTGAAATAAAATAGGCCATAGCATTAAAATATAAAGCAGCTATAGGGCCATAAATATGAACTATAAATCCGCCTGCGCTGGCACCAATTAAAGAACCTACTTGATAGCTAGCGGATAATAATGCATTGGCCGGGAAATAATCTTTTTCATCTACCAACTCTTGGACAAATGCCTGAGCCGTTGGCCAAAAAAGAGAGTTACCTAAGCCCATTAACATCATCACAGGATAAAGTATCAATAAATTGAAACCGTCGATTTTAAAGTTATAGATGAAAACTGCAAGTACGAAAACTCTAAAAATATCTAAGATTACCAAGAGCCATTTTCGATTAACTTTATCAATTATAACGCCAGCAAATAAGGCAAGAATTAAGCCCGGCGTCGTTGCAGCAGCCATGATCTTCCCAAGTGCAAATTCAGACCCCGTTTCTTCAAGGACGAGCCAACTAAATGCAATAAGATTGAAACCAAAGCCGACTAGGGAAATAATGTTTCCCAGAAAAAATAATAAGAATGTTCGGTTACCTAAAATTTTAAGCATTGTTTTTTACAGTAATCTAATTTTTTGAATTAACGAGAAAGTGATAGTAACGCAAATAAGCCTTAAATTTAAATCTTTAAAAATATTTATTATTTTAAATAATTAAAGTTCTAATTGATGCCTATAAAATTCAGATTTTTACAAAATAGCATAGCTACTTATTATATTTTTGGATTTTTTATCACGAAATTACACATCCAAGATCATTCTACTGTTTTGAGTGGGAATAAGAGTGATGGTTTATTTTTTGGTATTATGCTACTTGTTGTTGGACTTACGACTTCCTTCAATAGTTTAAAAAATTTAGAAATGAAAAGATTATTAGAGAATGTTCCCACATCAAAGATACGATCTTTATCTATGGGTTTGGTTGAATTAAAGGGGAAAATACAAGTTACAGATAAAATACTAAAAGACCCGTTCGATGACAAAGAATGTGTTTATTGGCGAATACACATTCAAGAGCTTGTTAAAAGTGGAAAGACTCGTAAATGGGTGACAAGGCACAAAGCAAAAAACCAAGTACCTTTTTTAATTAGTGATCAAACTGGATCTGTTCTTATTTATCTAGATGATGTAAATATGAATGATGTAAAACGCGATAAACAGTATGATTTAGCGACATTTTTTTCAGATGAAATTCCACCAATTATCCAAGATTATTGTCGCAAATACAATGTAAAATTGAAGGGCTGGTTTGGTGGGAAAAAAAGGATGCGACTTACTGTTACATATCTTGAACCTGATGATGACATTTATATTTTAGGCAATGCTCGTCCTGTTTTAAAGGATGAATTAAAAAATTCAAAAAATGTTGCTGCAGTGATAGATAAGTCTAAAAAAGGACTTTTTATTATAAGTGATAAATCTGAGAAAGAGTTGATTGATGAAAATGGAGGGCAGTCCTTTGCTGTACCATTTGGGATTATACTTTCAGCTGCTGGCCTTAGTATGATTTTAAACTCATTAGGTTATATTTAGTTATTTATGACAAAAATTAAATTTTATTTAATATTTTTAATATTGCTTGTTTCTTGTAAAGATCAAGAAAATATATCAGTGCAAGATGCAATAAAATACCTTGATCAAGAAGATGTATTGTTTTTAGATGTTAGAACATCACAGGAGTTTAATTACGATGGTAGTATTAAGAATGCATTATTGATACCTGTTAATGTTTTAGAAAAAAAAATAACTTTATTAGAATATTATAAGGATAAAAAAATCATTGTTTATTGTAGGAGTGGTAGAAGGTCGAGACTAGCGACAGAGTTTTTGAAAAAAAATAATTTCAATGCTATAAATTTAGAGGGTGGTTACCTAGCTTGGAAAGAATACTTTTCAGCTCAAAAATGATAATAATGCATTCTTTTTTTTGATTCCTTGAGCGATATAAAAACCACTCAAACACTGCGAAGATTGCCCTTCGCTCCAGGCGTGGCCTTTATGGTTTTAAGCGCTGGTAGTTTTTGTTTGATGACAGTATTTGTAAAACTAGCTGGTTATGCTCTCCCAACAATCCAAATTGTTTTTGTGAGGGGTTTATTTACATTAGTTATAACTGGATTTTTTCTTTATAGAAATAAAATTGAGCCATTTGGAAATAATAGGAAGTTATTAATAGCCAGAGGGATAACTGGAACAATTGCGCTCTTTCTTGTTTATGAATCTATTAAAAGATTTCCTCTATCAGAGGCAACTGTGATTCAATACCTTTATCCATTATTTACAGCGATTATCGCCTCAGTTTTAATATCTGAAGTTATAAGTAAACGGATTGTTATTGGCATATTATGCGGTTTTTTTGGGGTTTATGCTCTCTTGGGTTTTCCTTTATTATCTGGGAAATCTTTAGAATTAGAAAGTCTCGTTATTGCTATTTCCGGAAGCTTTTTAACAGGGTTAGCCTATGTACTAGTTAGAAAATCTACGAAAGTGAATGAGCATCCTTTAGTTATAATGTTCTATTTCCCTTTGTTTACGGTACCTGTGTGTCTTCCTTTCCTTTTCTCAAATTGGGAATCTCCTTCCTTAATAACTTGGTTTTATTTGCTTTTGATAGGCATTTTTACTCAATTTGGTCAATTATTTTTGACATATGGTTATAAAGAGCTACCTGCAACGAAAGCTGCTCCAATTAGCTACATTCAGGTATTGTTTGCAGCAGTCATTGGTATTTTATTTTTTGATGAGTATATCAATTTGAATTTTATTATAGGTTCTATTCTGGTCCTCTTTTCAATAATAATGGTTATGTCAAAAAATAGTTTAAAACAATAAATTGCAGTTTTCTCTTCCAATGAAAAATGTGGTTAAGGAAAAAATAATTTTGTATAGTTAAATATAATTTATAGTAAACAAATGGAGTAATTGAATGGGTGAACGTAAAATAGTTGATCATCTTGATATATTTGAAGGTGAAAATAATGTTATGATAACTACAACAATCAGCTGTGGGCTAGAGTTAGTTGATGCAGTTGATGATTATATTAATAAGGGCTTTACTGTAGCATCAAGTAGTAGTGGTGGAACAAATATTCAGGTTTATTTGGTAAAGCATATTTAAAAACGACTTCGCATTTAAATGAATAAACCTCGATTTTATCTGTTTCTAGTATTTTATGCTTTGGCGTTTTCTCAAGATGATCAGATCATTAAATATGAAGACCTGTTTGATAGAAACGGGTTGATGTATGCTCCAGATCAAGATACTAGTTTTAGTGGTAATGTAAAGGCTGTTTGGGCTAGTGGGATTAATAAACTAGAATATAATTATGTTGATGGTAGGCCGGATGCAAAATGGAGCAATTGGTATGAGAACGGTCAGCCTGAAAAGGAAGTTGAATATCAATTAGGAATTAAAAATGGTGTTCATAAACAGTGGTATTCCAATGGCCAGTTAGAGTTTGAGAGGACTTATAAAGAAGGTATCCATGACGGGAAATGGACAGAGTGGTATCAGAATGGCCAACTAATGGTTGAAGGCAACTTTTTGAATGGTAAACCCGATGGTCTTTGGGTTTATTGGTATCCAAACGGACAAAAACGAGAGGAAGGGAATCCTGTAAGTAGTGATAGCTCTGGCCTAGCTTTTTTAAATGATGGAATTTGGAATTACTGGCATCCCAATGGTCAACTTAAAGAAACTGGTAACTATATTAACGGCGAAAAAGATGGCCAATGGGTTGAATGGCATAGCAATGGGCAAACAAAGTTAAAAGAAACCTATAAAAACAATAAAAAAAATGGTAAATGGCTTTTATGGTATAATAATGGACAAATTGAGGTTGAGGGTGATTACATAGATGGTGAAAAATCTGGCAAGTGGACAAATTGGTATCCATGGGGGTGGCGCTCTTATGAGCTAAATAAAAAAGAAGGTGAATCTGCATTTATACTTTGGTTCGATGATCAGCAAAAGTCTAGTGAAGGTTTTTTTAAAAACAATCTAGAAGATAAAACTTGGGTTTGGTGGAGTCGGGAAGGGATGCTTGATAGTTCAGGAGTATTTGATATAGGTCAAAGGTCTGGAAAATGGACATTTAGAGATTCTGAGGCGAACAAACAATTAGAAGGTAGATACGAGAATGGTTTACTATCAAACTTGATTGCTGTATCGGCACTGAATGACTTTGATCCAAAAAAAGATCAATATGACATTATTGATAGAGAATGGACAGAGTGGTATTCGAATGGTGAAAAAAGAGTACAGGTTATTTACGAATCGGGCGGTGAAGATAAACTAGGCAAAGGCAGTGGCACTTGGAATCTTTGGTTTGAGAATGGCAATGAAAAATTATCTCAGTCATATGTAAATGGCAAAGAAGAAGGCACTTGGAGCGAGTGGTTCGAATCAGGAACAAATAAAAAAGAATATAACTGGTCAAGCGGGAGCTTAAATGGCAAGTATACGGAATGGTATGAGAACGGTCAAGAAAAAATAGAAGGCGAGTATTCGGAAGGGGCTAAAGTTGGTACATGGACAGAATATTTTGTTACTGGTGAAAAAAAATCAGTAGAATCTTATGAAGAGGGTTTTCCTAGTGGTAAATGGACTGAGTGGTATGCCAATAGCAATTCAAAGCAAGAAGCAAATTGGGAAAGTGGGGTGCTAACAGGTAAATGGACTGAGTGGTATTCTGATGGGCAAAAAAGTATTGAAGGTGAAGTTGAAGAAGGGCTGGCTATTGGTAAATGGATAGAGTGGTATGCTGATGGAACGAAAAGCTTTGAAGGTACTCCAAAGAGGTCAGTAAAAAAAGAAAGATGGACAAAGTGGAATGAAAAAATCCAAAATTCTATCGATTTGAGAAAGTAATTTTTGTTTTAAAGTGGTTTAAATTATTATTTACTATGTGGTATACTTGTAAATGCTTGTATAAATTCCTCGCCTTAGAAAAGGATACAAATTGAAGATAAACGTAAAAAACATAAATGATTATACAAAAGAAGTAGAGCTTGATATTCCATGGTCTACACTAGAGTCGGACTTTGAATCTACTATTAAAAAATTTAGTAAAAAGGTAAAGCTTCCTGGCTTTAGACCTGGAAAAATTCCTCGCGATAGACTAATGCAGCAATTTCAGCCAAATATTGAGGCTCAGTTCATGGATGATAATATTCATAAATATTATTTGTTGGCCTTACAGGAAGAAAAAATCGTGCCAGTAAATCAAGCAGAAATAAAGGATGTCCAGTTCAAGTTAGGTGAGCATTTTTCATTTATTGCAAAATTCGAGGTTGAACCAGATTTTAAATTGCCCAAATTCAAAAATAATATGTTTAAAGTTCAGAAAAATAAATTTATTCCTGATGATCAAGATATCACTGACGGTATAAACCAACTTAGAAGGTCTCATGCTCGCATTGAAACGGTTGAAGATGGTGCTCAAGAAAAAGATTTTATTTTGTGTGATCTGCAAAAATTAGATGAGTCTGGTGTTGCAATTATTGGCAAAAAATTTGAAAAGCAAATGTTAAAAGTTGGAGATGGGTCCTTTACCGATGATCAAACAAGTAAATTAATTGGCCTCAAACCAGGTGAGTTATCAAAACTAGACTTACCTGATAATGAAGACAAAACAATCAAAAACCCATATGAATTAACTGTTGTTAAAGTAGAAAGAGAAGTATTGCCAGATCTTAACGATGATTTTGTCAAGATGGTAAATCCTGAATTAAAATCAGTAGATGAATTAAATAAAGACGTACTTGAAAAAATTAATGAGAATTTTGCTGAAAGATCACGTCAAAATTTTGAGAAAGAAATTTCAGATGCTCTGATAGATAAAATTGGATTTGAAACGCCTCCTAGTATGGTAAACAACTATCTTAATAATATTTTGGAAGATGTGAAAAAACAAAATAATGGCGAAAAGGTTGATGAACAGAAAGTTCTTGAAACATACAGACCTTCTGCGGAAAGAAATTTAAAGTGGTACTTAATCCGTAAAAAACTTATCGATCAGGAGCAGTTAAGTTTTAGTAGAGAGGATATAGATGCTGAGGTAGAAAGTTTAGTGTCTCGTACGCCACAATCTGAAAAAGAAATTCGAAGGTTTTATAAAAAACCTAGTAATAGACAGCGAATTGAAGATGATTTAACTGAAAAAAAGATATTAGAATATCTAACTCAATTTGCAAAAATTAAAGAAGTTGAAGTAAATACAAAGGACATTCGCGGGGAAGGCCAATGAGCATAGATAAAGATATTATTAATCAGTTAGTACCTATCGTAGTAGAACAAACTGGTCGATCTGAAAGAGCATTTGATATTTATTCAAGACTGCTAAAAGAAAGAATTATATTCCTTGGTACCCCAATAGATGACACAATGTCTTCTCTTGTAATTGCGCAGCTTCTTTTTCTAGAATCAGAAGACTCTGAAAAAGATATCTATCTTTATATTAATTCACCTGGTGGAATTATAACCTCTGGTTTTGGGATTTATGATACTATGCAATACATTAAGCCTGATGTGGCAACAATTTGTATGGGGCAAGCTGCTAGCATGGGCGCTTTTCTTCTTGCTGGGGGCGCTAAGGGGAAAAGATCGGCTCTCCCAAATAGCAGAATTATGATTCACCAGCCAATGGGCGGTGCGCAAGGACAAGCTGTTGATATTAGGATCCAAGCAGATGAAATTCTTAGAATGAAAACTCAGCTTAATAAAATATTATCTAAAAATACAGGGCAATCATTAAAAAAGATTGAGGACGATACAGATAGAGATAATTTTATGTCAGCTAACGAAGCAAAAAAATACGGTTTAATTGATTCGGTGTTATCTGCCAGAAAATAAATGACGAATAGACCAACAAAGAATAGCAATCTAGAATTAAACCTGTCTGAGGAAGAGAAGCCTGCAGAAAGTTTTAAGGTTACTTTACAAAAGCCTTCAAAAATAAAAGAGTTTTTAGACTCTTACGTTATTGGTCAGGATTATGCTAAGAAAACAATTTCCGTAGCCGTATATAATCATTACAAACGTATAATTAATCAGTCTTATGAGTCTGGCGTTGAGTTAGATAAAAGTAATATTTTGCTTATAGGCCCAACTGGTACAGGTAAAACTTTGATAGCTCAAACGTTAGCCCGTTTTCTATCCGTTCCTTTCGCGATAGCGGATGCAACTACATTTACAGAAGCGGGATATGTAGGAGAAGATGTTGAAAATATTTTGGTTAGGTTACTCCAGGTTTCTAACTACAACGTAAGTGCTGCTGAGAAGGGAATTGTTTATATTGATGAGATTGATAAAGTTGGCAGAAAATCTGCAAGTACTTCGATTACTCGTGATGTTAGTGGAGAAGGAGTTCAACAGGCTCTACTTAAAATAATTGAGGGTACAATAAGCAACGTTCCGCCAAAAGGAGGGCGCAAGCATCCCGAGCAAAGTTTAATATCAATAGATACTTCAAATATTTTATTTATTTGTGGAGGTTCTTTTTCTGGGCTCGAAGACATTATCCAAAAGCGCACTGGAAAGGGAGAACTGGGCTTTAATTCTATAAAAAATGAAACTATTAAACACGGTTCAAATGTTGCTGATATTTATAATATTTTTAAATCAGTTAGGCAACGAGACCTTGTTGAATTTGGAATTATTCCTGAGCTTATTGGCCGATTACCAGTGGTTTCAACTATGAGTAATTTGTCTAAATCTGAAATGTTGAAAATTTTGACAAAACCTAAAAATGCTCTAATAAATCAGTATAAAAAACTATTTCAAATGGAGGATGTAGAATTAATCTTCGAGACCCCTGCTCTAAAAAAAATAGTTGAGTTAGCACAAAAACGTAATTCAGGTGCAAGGTCTTTAAGGGCTGTTCTCGAGGAAAGTTTAATGAATCTGATGTACGAAGTCCCTGACATGAGCAAACCTGAAAAAATTATTATTAGCGAAGATTTTTTATCGGGCGTTCTAGGCTCCTCAAGTCCAAAAGAGACCCAGAAGAAGTCGGCTTAATATTTTTAATTTTATAGCTGATTTTTTCTACCTTATTAAATATATTCAATACTCATTTTTAAGATAATAATTTTTAAACAATCGTAAATAGATTGTCTTTTAATTAATCGACGTCTGTTGTTTATATTTTTTAGGGTAAAATGTTAAGTAATAAAAATCTATATAAATTTTTAGTGCCTTTGACTGTCCTCATAATACTTCAAAATTGTGAAGAACCTAAAAACGATGAGGATTCCGAATTAAAAACTTACAAAAATACATTGCAGAGTCAGTCAGTTGGCGATGGTAGTACTGGCTCTATAGACGATTATTTTTACAATTTTGATAACTCATATGATGTGAAGTATTTAAAATACTCTAAATCTAAATTTAGTACTTCCTATGATAAATTTTTATCGTCCTATCCATATCCCCCTGATTATATGACAATGAAAAATTTTCCTGACTATTTACTTGATATTTCTCCTGACTCAGGGCAATTCTTAATTCGCAATCCTATTGATACATTAGTAATTGCGTCAGATACGATTACTTCGGATATTGGTAAAATAGTTCAAGACTCAATTTCCTTGGTATCTTCTCAATTTAAAAATTTGGAATCTATCGATTGGGATTTAGAAGCCGAACCTTCTCTGCAAAGATACAGATTAAGAAATTCGGGCTGGGTTCAAGCAGATACCCTTATATACTACGCAGACACATTTGACGTTAAATCTTATTGGGCAGTTGTTGATACCCCATTAATAGATAATGGTTTTATGTTTGTTGATACTTCAGAGTGGCAGGATACTAGCTATTCTTTTATAAAAGACGATTTAACTGTATTCACCAATCATTTCGAGTTTACAAGAACTCAAATGCATGCTGATTCATTAATATTTAGGATAAACACTGATTGTAATGATAACAACCAGTGGGATCAGGCTGAACTTGGGGTCGCTGACTATAATAATGACGGGGATATGAAAGACATATTTTTCGAAAATAATGACAATTTTGATTACAATGGTGACGGCAATTTGGATGATGTTATTTATGAGTTTATTGATAGGGGAAATGATATCTTAGACCCGGCTGAAACCTATTATGATGTTAATGAAAATGGGGTTTATGATATTGGAGAGCCTTATGAAGATAGGAATTGTAACAATGGGTGGGACACAGCAGAAATAGCTGATAAAGGAAATGGTCAGTATGATGATATTGAAGAATATACTTCCAGAGATTCTGACGGTGATGGCAATGCAGAAAAGTATTTATATAAAATTGGCTCTGTTCCCAATAATATTTTGGTAGATTGGACAGATTCAGATAATCCAGAGTTGCTGCTCAGTATTAGTATTGGTGATAGTGTTACAAATAGGTGGGGAAACGTTTACCAGAACATTATAGAAACTGTTTCATTTGTTGACACAAAAAGAAAAGAAGTGGGGGATATTGACTCTCTAGTGACTCTATATACAAATGATGTAGTTGGTTACATTGATGATAGTTCTCAGCAGCCTGGAGATTTTTATGTAACAAAAACCGAGTTCCTTTCTAATCGTATCGGGGATGATGGATTAAGAGTCGATTATGATTATCAAATTTTTTCAAAAGACCAGCATATAAATCAGCATATATATAAGAGTTATTTTTTGCCACTAGGATTTTATTGGAGTGAATCTCAAGTCAGTCAAGGTTTTTGGCACAAAACACAATTAGAAAAAGACATTTATCTATATTCTTACAATGGTCTATTTCGAGATGGTGAGCATGTAGATACCGCCTATTATGACACGACTGAAATAGCTGTTTACTTAATTGAGAAGTCTTTTGAGGTTGAGAAAGCTGAAATAACAGTTCCAGCAGCTAAAACTAAAGCAATATATAACAATGGCTCATATAACTGCCTTAGGGATGGATCAATAGTTAATTCTGAAGAAGACTGTCCTCAAGTAGATACGACGTTTGTTGATTGTTTTAAAATTACAAGCACAACGAATATGACTATGATGGGTTCTGGCGTTGAATATGGTCAAAAAGTTTACACCTGGCTTGCAAAAGACCATGGCATCGTAAAGAGTGATCTTTACATTCGCTGGACAGAAAGTCCATATGCTGACTCTTTTTCTTCCGGAGAGGTGGATGAGAATGGGCAATCTTGGTCGGGGTTTTCTAGGATTGAGCTAGCCGAAATTAGTGTGAATGAATCCGGCAATGTTTTCAGGCAAGTATATAATCCCGCTCAATTAGTCAAAAAAGAGGACTTTAAAGACCTGCCTGATTTTAATTATGATGCTTTTAAAATAAGCAATCAGAGTGGTTTTCATACGATTGATATGCGTGAGATCATTGAATGATTATTAGACTTTTATTTTTAGCGCTTATTTATTTTTCTGATTTTGTTTTTGCTGGGACAGATGGAACTATTCGTGGTAAAGTTTCTGATGAGGACTCGATGGAGTTGCCGGGGGCGACTATTTATCTTCCTGCCTTGGGCGTTGGTGCAGCAGCTGATGTAAGTGGTAATTTTATTATTTTAAATATACCAGTTGGGAAATACGATGTTGTTGTTCAAATGGTGGGTTATCAAAAGAAAACATATAAAGAAATCCATGTTGTAATGGACCAAACGGTTTGGCTAAATCCAACTTTGCCTGTTGCAGCTGTTGAGGGTGATGAGGTAGAAGTTTTAGGTACAAGGCCTTTGGTAGAACGGGGAAATACATCGAAAAAAATTACGGTGGATAAAGAAGCTATTCAGTCCCTGCCTATTCGAGATATGTCTGAGCTCTATTCTCTTCAGTCTGGCGTTGTAAAAGTTGAGAGTAAAACCAGGGGCATTCCTAACCAAGAAGAAAGAGGTCTTGAAGAAGTTCATGTTCGCGGTGGCAGGTCTGGAGAAATCGCCTACATGATTGATGGTATGTATATAAGAAATCCAATTTTTGGTGGTATTGGTTCTGGCACAAGGTTGAACTTATTTGCAATTAATGAATTTGATTGGCAGCCAGGCGGTTTCAATGCAGAATACGGTGATGCAATGTCAGCGGTTTCAAATTGGCACACCTCATCTGGTGGCGAAAAAATTGAATACCATTTTGAATATGAGACAAGTTTGGTAGGCGCTTTTTTGAATGAGCTGCGTGGTAAAACAAAAGACACTGAAAACTTTGATAAGCTAAGAGGATTGAATGATTACAATTTTGGTATTGGAGGTCCAGTATTAGGAATTCCAAAATTAAGGTTTTGGTTCAGTGGTCAACACACAACAGAAGAAAACTACAGTGTTTATGAATTTGATGATCGTGTTTATTTAGGTGAAGATCAAGATTTACTTCTTGATACCTTAGCATTGAATAAAGGTAATTTAGTAAATCCTTGGGATAATGTATCAGGTTTTAGAGGATTTGGTTTTGATAAGACTACGGATATCTTTACAAAATTAAGCTATAAATACTCTGGTAAATTAAGATTTCATCTCAGTTATTGGAGAGTTGCAAATCATTTGCAAGCTTTTAATGCTAGATACCTTTATTGGGATGAGGGTAGGAATGAATTGTTTCGTGATACGTATAGGGTGAATTTTGAAATAAATCACTCTTTGACCCCAAAAACTTTTTATACAGTTCGATTTGCTCGTTTCATTCAAGATCAGTTTCAGGGTGTTCGCTGGAGAGATAATGATAACGATGGTTTCCCAAATTGGTTTGAATGGCGGCATGCAGCTGGGAACAAAGATATTTCAGATCCGGAAAATCCCAATGTGGTTCCTTACAGAATTGGTGAGGATGGGGATACAGTTAGATACACCAACAGAGATGATATAAGTGGTTGGTATGTAGGTGCAACTCCTGGCATGTGGAACTGGGAGTCTGCAGAAAAATTCGATGATTCTAATGGCAATGGTGTTTGGGATATGGGTGAGAGTTTTTCAGATTGGGATAACGATGGTCTTTGGGATGGTCCAGAACTTGTTAAAGAGCTAGAATATAGAGATGATAGTTATTGGCTTGAGCCTGAAATGTATGAAGATTATGAGCCCTTTTTAGATTATAATAGTATTAGATTGCAATTTGAAAATATTCCAGGGAACTCTAGCGCGCCTGTTAATACGCCATGGGATCCTGAAAACATTTATTATTACATGCCAACTCCACAAGGCGATGTTTGGGAAGAAGGAAGAGCTTTTGGTGGGCACGATAATTTTTATGCAGATTCTAGAGCTGTTACAGATGAGGTTCGAATCGATCTTACATCTCAGATATCTGATAAGTGGAAAGCACGTTGGGGAATTGATTATAAATATCATAGACTGAATTTTTATGAAATTATTAGTCCTTGGCTTGGTCAAGCAGCTTCTAGGCAAACTTTTGCAGAGTATTGGCAAGATACTGGGCCAGATGGATTATTGCCTATTGATAGTGGCTACGTCAATCCAGATATAGGTGAAAACAATGGTAAGTGGGATGAAGGAGAAGACTACTCTGATTCTAATGAAAATGGTAGGTGGGATAACTACAGAGAGCCAGAAGAGTTTTCAGCTTACATGCAAAATACTTTTGAAGTTCCATGGATGGTAATTAATTATGGTATCCGCATAGATGCCGTGAACTATAACACCCAAATATGGGCTGATACTACAGGAAAGTATACTCCAGGCAAGCCGTGGTATTTTTCTGATTTGAATGATAATGATATATGGGACAATAATGAAGAAGTAAGTACTTTGGCCGGGTTGCCAAGACAAAAAGTGATACTCAAAAGTGCAGATTGGTTCTACAAAATAAGTCCGCGTATAGGCTTTAGTCATGTTATCACAGATAAGTCGACATTTACTTTTAATTATGGTCTTTATTATCAAACTCCAAAGTATCAGAACATCTATTTAAATACCAATAGGATGGAAGATCCTGAAGAACTTTTTGAAGAAGGTAATGGTGAAGTTGGTAACGCAACGATGAATGCACAAAGAACTCAGTCTTACTCAGCTGGTTTTAATGTGCAAGTTGGGCAAAATTGGTCTTATTCTCTAATGACCTGGGTGAAAAACATGGACCAGTTGACTAAAAATACGTTCCAGCGTTCTGGTGTTTATTCTTATAATATTAGTGAAAATGGAGATTATGGTAGTGCAAAGGGTATAGATTTAACATTGAAGTTTAGAGGTCGTGCATTTGGGTCGCAATTGCAGTATACCTATTCGATAGCAAAGAATAACAGTGAATACCCATGGGCAAATGTAAGTGGTCAATATGTAGACGCTCCAAGTCAAGAGTCATTACAGTTTTATGATAGGCCTCACGATCTAACATTCTGGTTTTACACCGGGTTGCCATTCGGTATCAATGCAGCTGTAACTGCCTTTTACCAAAGTGGAGGTCCTTATACTCCTTATATCTTCGCAGGAAAAGATCCAAAACCTGATGATAGGAATATAAATTCTAAAAGAGGGCCTGCTTTTAAAAATGCAAATTTAAATTTTAGTAAATATGTTTCAATTATGAATCATAGGGTAAGTCTTGGTTTGAGTGTCTACAATTTTTTAGATATAAGAAATGAGGTCGATGTCTGGCCATTGACTGGAAAAGCTGATGACCCTGGCGCTTACTATACAGATCGGGTTGGGCTGGCTGATTCAGAGCACTATTTATCTAGCGCATATTATGATCGCCCTTGGCGTTCTTCTCAGCCTAGAGAAGTAAATTTCAATGTGAGGTTTGATTTTGATTGATGGTTTTAAGAAAAATATGTTTTTAATTACTCTTTTCATTTTCGCATCTTTCGTTGTCGCTGGATCTGAAAAATATGAGCGTGATCAAGTGGTGGACCCATACCGAAATAGTTCTGCTGCGCGTATTGGAGATCACCCTTTTCCAACAAATCCAATGAATGACAGGGCTATTGGTTATTTATTGCAAGGAAAAGTCAATAATGGAATATCAAATTATGGCAATCTAATTAATTGGGATGAGCAACCTGCTGGTTTATGGGGAGATTATTCATATTTGCCCTCCGTCGCTTTCTTAGCAGGTCTTCCAGGGCATAAAAAGACATCTGCGTTTCAATGGTCTCAGCTTGAGTCAGTTGTTAACTCCGAAGGCATTGTGATTTACAGCATTTGGGAATCCCAAGATGCTTACGAATCGTGGTATGCTAATGGAGATACCAATTATGTAGGTATTCTTTTTAATGCGGAAGAAGATTTCGGCAAGTGGGATCCTGATAGCATATCAAAAAAATCATCTATTGATGATTTAACAGATGCTTACCAGTGGGTTGAGGATACAGAAAATAGTAATATAATAATAAGCACTCTTGGTGAGAATGATCCAAACAGCTCTTCCGCTAGAATCGGATTCATTCACCCTTGGGCTTTAAGGCCTAAACTGAAAAGTCGTGAAGACCAATTTGATTTATATGACTATGGCAGTGACCAAGAAGAGTGGACCAAAGATGATAACTTGTTTTATTATGGTGCTACAGCTTCAGAATCATGGTTTACTAGGAACGACCCATCATACAATACTGATTGGCATGCCAGTACAATGTCTAGGACAAATACGCATAACCTAGACGTAACTGCTGGTGATTTATTTGGTGATACCTATGTGACAGATAGTGAAGACACATATCCTCTTTTAGCTCATAGTGATTATTCAAATACTTGGCCAACGAGATTCAATAGCGTAACAGGGACGAATGAGTCCTTCTGGCCTGGGTCTTGGAGCCAAGATTACAATACGTTTTTACCAGGGTGCGATAACTCAAGAAAAGACTCCGATTGCTGGGAGGAAGTTCCGGGCCGTTTTGTCTCAGATATGGATGTATACATGGAATTTGATGATAGGTGGGCGCATCGTGGGAACGTAGTAAATACAAATAATGAGTATGAAACAACCGGTTACCCTATGGGTCTTAAGGTTATGGCGACTGCTCATTCTTATGGTGTCTCTTATGCCGAAGATATTATGTTTGTTACTGTTAAGGTTAGAAATGAAAGTGGTGATTGGTGCGCTAAAGATGAATATGGTGTCCCTGTACTGGATAGTGAGGGAAATCAAATTTGTGGAGAGGGTATGATTATGCCCGATGGAACCAAGTTGAATCGTGGAAAAGGTTTTGATTACAAGGATATGTCGTTGGGGTTTTATATGGATGCAGATGTGTTGATGGGTGATAAAGGAGGTTATAATTCTGGACTCCATACTAATGATGACGATTTTATGAAGTATTATTATGAGTTTTTTGAATTAAATGATGAAAGATTATCTGTAAGCCTTGCAATGATTGGAGATTATGACGGCTTGTCTGGTCTTCCTGGTTATGCTATGGACCCTGATAGTCCTAGTCCTGGTAACAGTTACGGCGTCGTTGCTACTCAAATGTTAGATTCTCCTCGAGCTACTGCAGAAATAGATTTAGATCAGGATGGGACTACGGATATTTTTCCAGGCGAGCCTTTAAAAATGACCGATTGGCACTGGTTTGATTGGTATAGTAGGCCGGGGGTTACGCAGGCCGAAGGTAATTCAAGTGGATGTTTAGCAGGGTCTCCTGGTTGTCCACAGGCTAGAAACAAAGAAGAAATTCTCTATAAAATAATGACAGGCGACACCACAAACTTAATGCCGGATGAGCATGAATGGTATTTTCATACGCCTAATCCAGGTACAGATCTAGGTTCAGAGCTTAATCCTCATTTTGATTCGTTAGAGGGTCTCAAAGAAGAGCCAGCTTTTTTAAGAGAACCTGATGGTTTGGATTGTGTGTTGATTCTAAGTTGTGGTCCTTTTGATTTGCCTGTTGGAAGAGAAGTCCCATTTTCTTTTTGCATCATCTTTGGTCAAAACGAAGAAGATTTAATTAATAATGCTAAATTTGCCCAAGTTATGTACAACTCTCGTTATCAGGGTTTTACACCGCCAACGAGGCCAACGGTTCATGCTGTTACTGAGCAGGGGAAAGTAAAGCTATATTGGAATGACCATGCAGAATCATCAACTGATGTAGTTACTGGATATGCTGATTTTGAAGGTTATAAAATTTATAAAAGTATTGATGGCGGAGAATCTTGGGGAAAGCCAAGCGATATGATTTACGATGCAGATGGTATTTTTGTTGGATGGCAACCTTATGCTCAATATGATTTATCTGCTGAAGAAGATTCTCTTCACTGTACCTACTCAAATAGTTTCAATTGTGATGAGAAAAATTCTCGTGGGCACGCAATAAATGGGCAAGATCCCTATTCTCCGTGGTTTAACCTTGGTTCTGATACTGGTTTCGATCTAATCCGTTTAGACGAGCC
>CALKMQ010000162.1 GCA_938092125.1 uncultured bacterium | reverse complement strand
ATTTTTTGAAATTTTAAAAAGTTATGCGTCTAATGATACACTTGCTTATAATGCAGCTTCAACGGCTGATTTTCAAAAAATCAGCGAGGATATTTCAAATCAAAATTTAGATTTGTTTTTTCAACAATGGATATATGAAGAGGGTTATCCTAAGTATGAAATGTGTTGGTGGCATGATGGCAATGCAACTTATAAAGTGAAAATTGACCAAATTCAATCAAGCGGGCTTTTTTCTATGCCAATTGACCTTAACTTTTCTGGAAGTATTGGACCTTTATTAATTGATACAACTATAGTAGTTGAAAATAATAGTATGAGCCATTTATATGAAATTTCTGGACTAAATTTCATTGTAGAAAACGTGACCCTAGACCCAAACAACTGGATATTAAAAGAAGTGTCTTATACTACGAACAAGGTTGATAATCTCTTGCCGAAAAATGTAAATGTTCAACTTGCATATCCAAATCCATTTAATTCAAACTTAAAACTAAATTTTTATGTTCATCCAGTGCTAGGTAATCAAAATATTAGTATCAATATTTTTAACATTAATGGAGGTCTAGTTGAATCTCTAACTAAGAAGATATTTCAATCAGGTTTTCATAATGAATCTTGGAATGCAAAAGGAAAACCTGCAGGTGTTTATTTAATTCAGTTATCTACGGATAATTACGTTAACACTCAGAAGGTTATTTATCTCAAATAAGGTATTATGGATACAATAAGAATTAATAACTTAAAAATCATAGCTAGACATGGAGTTTATGATTTTGAAAAATCTAAGGATGGTACTTTTGAAATAGATTTAGTTTTACATTGTAACTTAGAAAAACCTGGGGATACTGATGAGTTGAGCGATACTGTCGATTATCAAGAAATTATTTCTTGCACAATTGAGGAGTTCACTAAGAAGCGTTTTTCATTAGTAGAAGCTGTTGCCAATTCTGTTTGCAATAGGTTGTTGGCAGAGTTTGATATAGATAAAATTGTCATACGTGTGAGGAAACCTCATGCTCCCATAGAAGCTGATTTTGAAAATGTTGAGGTGGAGTTACAGAGATTTAAATGAAAATTGGAAATAAAGTATATTTATCTATTGGTTCAAATATTGGAGATAGGGAATCTAATATTGCCCAAGCAATTTCAGCTATTGAGTTGCCAAGGGAAAATTATAACTTAACCAGCGCCTCCTATTACTTAACAGAACCACTATATAACCTGAATCAAGAATATTTTATTAATACAGTGGTAGGACTTGATTCAGATCTAAATCCGTTTCAATTATTAGATTGTATTAAAAATATTGAACGTATGTTAGGTAGACGAAAAACATTGAAAAGGAACATGCCACGAACAATCGATATAGACATATTAGTTCATGGTGCATCGGTAATAGAAACAAAGGAATTAGCCATACCACATCCAGGTTTAATTAATAGAAAATTTGTATTAATTCCATTTGATGAGATTGCTCCTGATTTTAAAATACCGTATGTTAATTTGACAGTTAACGAGCTTCTTGTAAGATGTGTGGATACGTCTATCGTTAAAATGTATGAATTGGGAAATAAGGCATGAGAAATTTATATTATATAGCAATTGAAGGCCCAATTGGTGTTGGTAAAACAAGCTTGGCCAAACTGTTATCTAAAGAATTAGGAGCAAGGCTTGTTCTTGAAGATTTTGAAGATAATCCTTTTCTTCCAGATTTTTATAATGATCCTGAAAGGTTTGGTTTTCAAACTCAATTATTTTTTCTTTTACAAAGGTATCGTCAACAACAAGATTTAAGACAAGTTGATATGTTTCAAAAATTATTAATTACAGATTATATGTTTGTTAAGGATCGTCTATTTGCTTCATTAAATTTAGGAGATAAAGAAATGCAGCTATATGATACAGTTGCGAGTCTTCTCGAAAGAAATATTATTAAGCCTGATATTGTCATTTACCTTCAAGCAGATACGGATATTTTAATGAAGAATATTGAAAAGCGTGGTCGGAATATGGAAAAAAATGTTACATGGGAATACATAGATGCTTTGAACCAAGTGTATACAGAATATTTTTTTCGTTATCAGGATACGCCACTTGTCATTATAAATACGAACAATATAGATTTTGTAGAAAATGAAAATGATTTAAAAGAAGTAATTGATTATATAAGACAGCCAGTATCAGGAACTAAATTTTTCAATCCAGTAACTGAATTTTAAATGAATGAAACTAATTTTATTAATATTCCTTGGATATTCTGTATATAAAATTAGTTTTTTTATTTTATCCTTGTTTAAAGTAAAGTCAAAAATAAAAGACGAAGCAACTAGAGCGGATTTTAAACGAAAGGTTAGTAAAATGGATATACAAGATGCCGAATATGAAGATATATGAAATTTGAAAAACATATCTTCATTTGTACAAATGAACGCGATGAAAATAGTTTAAGAAAAAGTTGTGGTTCCTGTGGCGGTCTAGATTTGCGAAAAGATCTTGTTAGAATGATTAATGAATCGGGTCTAAAAGGAAAAGTAAGAGCTAATAAATCTGGGTGTTTAGATGTATGTGAAGAAGGCCCAGCAATGGTAATATATCCAAATGGCTTCTGGTACTTAAATGTAAAGAAAAAGGATATTAAAACGATTTTTAAAAAGTCAATCGTCAATAACAAACCTGTTGCAGAATTAATAGCTACAAAAGACAAGCTTAACACTAGGTAAATCGTGGTAAAGATACTTATAATATTTATCCTATTCATGAACATAGTTTTTTCTAATTCATACAATACAAGATTTGGTGCTGGATTAGATGTCGGTTCAAGAGGATCAGGAGTTTTTTTTAATTATTTGCATGGGAACAATAAAAAGAATTTTGATTTTATTGGTGAGGTTAGATATTTCGACATAAAAGGTGAAACAGAAAGCATAGTATACGACAATTGGACCAATCAATATATAACGATTAGTGGGCAAAACTTATTATTTATACCGGTTTTAGTTGGCTTCAACTATCATCCCTTTGCAGGAAAAATTGCAAATAACTTTTCTCCTTTTGTTACTATTAGAGGAGGGTTAAACCTTTCTGTAGACGGTAAAGAAGGCAATGGTAGTTACAAAAAGATATGGCGAAAAGCAGAAACGCAGTGGTCTCCTATTGCTTTCTTTGGTGGAGGAGTTGAATTTAGATGGTACAATCAAAGTTCTGTCGCTTTGCATATAGGTTCAGATATAATTAAATTGAAAAAAGAAGCCGATCAGAAAAAAGATTATAGTGGTTTATTAATTCACATATCTTTTAACCGTTTTTTGCAGAACAAGTAATTTTCATTTCATTTTATTCTCTTCGTGGAAATATCTAGTAAAATTGCTAGATTTATTGACCATCGAATAGGCGTATATAGTGTATATCTCAGAATTAAAAATGCACGGCTTTAAGTCTTTTGCAAAAAAAGAAGTATTAAAGCTAAGTCAAGGCGTGACCACAGTCGTCGGACCTAACGGTTGCGGTAAAACAAATATAGTTGATGCAATAAGATGGGTCTTAGGTGAGCAAAAATCTTCAGTTTTACGTGGAGGTAAAATGGAAGATGTTATTTTTAATGGCGCAGAAAACATGAAACCTCTAAGCGTCTGTGATGTCACCCTTACAGTTCACAATAATAAAGGAAAACTTCCAATTGAATATAATGACATAGAAATTGGAAGACGAGTATATCGAAATGGTGAGAGTGAATACACTATTAATAAAACGCCATGCAGACTTAAAGACATTAACGATCTTTTTATTGATACAGGTATGGGCTCTGATGCTTATAGCGTAATAGAATTAAAAATGATTGAACAAATACTCTCTGAAAATGGGGATGATAGAAGGCGAATGTTTGAAGAGGCATCAGGGATAAATAAATATAGAAAGCAAAGAAAATCAACATTAAGAAAATTTGATGCTACTAGATTTGATCTTGAAAGAATTAATGATGTCATTTCTGAAGTTGAACAAAAAGTTCATGGTCTAGAACTTCAACTAAAGCGGTTTAAGCGTCACGAAAATCTTACTCATCAGCTTAGAGAAAAAGATATTGAATTAGCATTTCTGAAAGTTGACAAATACCAAAACATTATGTCCCCTCTTAGGCAAGAAATTAAAGATTACAATCATCTTAAAAGCTCAAAAACTGATAAATCTTCAAAATACGAAGAAGTGTTAGAAAAAAATAGATTAGTATACAAAGAACAAGAGGATGAACTGAATGCTTTGCAAGCTAAACTCCTAACCCTTACAGAAAATCGGCAGGAAGTAAGGCAAAATATTCTGATTTGGACTGAAAAAGGTAATTCTACCTCAATTTCTATTGAGAGAGGAAAAACTGATTATAAAATGAATGAGCAAAGATTGGATATTTTGAGTGAAGAAGTTGATTCCTTTATTGAAGAAAGTGAAAAACTGCAAAATGATTTGGATTCTGCATTATCCTCATATAAAAATAAAAAAGAAGAATTAGATAAGATAGAAAAAAAGTACCATGAAGAATTAAAATATCTCGATCAAGTTCAGAATGATAGGTGGAACCATCAAAAAACTATTGCTTCAAATAAGTCAATGTATGATCGAACAATAAATTTAATTAAGGATAAAAATTCTAATGCTGCGATTTTTAGTAAAAAGATACTCGAACTAAAAACAGAGTCGAAACAAATAAGTGGCACTATTAAATCACTTGAGCAAGAACAACTTAAAATTGATAATAATTATTTTGAGGAAAAAAAAGAATTAACTGAGATTCAAAAAAAACTTCAAACTTTAATTGATCAACAGCAAGAGCATATAAAAAACAATAATAGTTTAAGTGTAAAAATTGAATCGTTGAATGATCAGGCTAGATTTTATGAGGAACTAATTGATTCAAATGAAGGTTTTCCTGAGGGCACTCAATATGTTCTTGAAAACCCTAAGGTTTTCCCAGGTGTGCTTGGCACTGTTGCGGATATGTTTCAAGTTGAAGAAAAATATAGGGATGCTTTAGAAAATGGGTTAGGTGAGTTATCACATTGTTTAATCACAAAAGATAAAAGAACTGGTTTATCTACATTAGAAAAAGCTCTTGAAGATAACGCAGGTGATTTAACAATTATTCCGTTAAAAGAAGCAATAGCTTATAAAGTAAAATTAAAATCTTTACCAAAGTCAGATAATGTTATTGCTTTAGCTTCCCAATTGGTAAAGACAGATAAGAAACTATCGCCACTCGCAGACTATATTTTGGGTGATCTTATTGTAGTGAGTGATCTGAAACATGCTGCAAATGATAAAAAATTAGATGGCTGGAGATTGGTTGATTTAAATGGTACATATTCTGGAAAAAATTTAGTTATAAAAAGTAGGCAAGTTTCTGAGCACGGTAACCTAATTGGCAGACGCAATAAACTTGAAATTATTTCTAAAGAATTAGCTCATTCAAAAAACGAAGAGAAAAAAACAATTATAAATCAAGCATTGATTGCAAAGAAAATAGATTTATCAAAAATTGAGTTAAATAAAAAACAAGAATTAATAAAAGAAAGTGAGACTCAATTAAGTCAATTAGATTCATCATTGATGAAAAATCATCTAAATCAGACTCAAATTTTAGAAAGATTGGGAAACCTTAAAAATGAGTTGGCTGAAACAGAAAAAGTACTAAATGATTCACAGCTTGCCTTAAAAAAAATAGAGCCTGGTATCCAAAAAGCTGAAGAGTTATTATCATCATTTCAAGAAAAAATAAATAAAGCTAACCAAAATGTATTGGATCAAGGGAAAAGCAGAGATTTTCAGCAACAAATATTGCAAGATGCTAGAGTAGAAATGGTCAATATTGAATCAAAAAATGATAACATAGTTTATAAATCTAATTCTGCAAAAGAGCAGATCAAGACTATTGAAAAAACTCAATCTGAAATCATTGAAGAAGAGAAAAAAATGATTTTATTGAAAAAAGAGTATGCCCAAAATATTGAAAATGGTGAAAAGATTCTAACCGAGACAAATGCTGAGCTGCAAAAACAAAAATCGATAATTGATTTAAAACAATCTGTTTTTAGAGAGACCTATGATAGTATTGATAAGATTCAAACAAAAATTAAACTTGAACAAAAAGATCGAGAATCAATTTTAGAAAATCTGAAATTGTCAGAATTTAAATTAAATGAATTAAAGCAAAAAATTGAAATTGTTCGAGAACAAATTAAAGAACGTTATGACGCCACGATACCTAAAAAATTAATTGTTGACCATGTAGAAGATGAATTATCCTATCAAGTCGATAAAATCCAAAGAAGTTTAGATAACATTGGACCTGTAAATATGGCAGTTCAGGATGAATACAACGAAGACTCAGAACGTTTAAGCCATTTGCGCAAGCAGCGAGATGACCTAGTCGAATCGGAAGAAAATTTGAGAGAGACTATTCAAAAAATTGACAGAATTGCTAGAAAAAAATTCCAAGAGACTTTTAAGCTTATAAGTAAAAATTATGAAAAACTATTTAATCTCTTTTTTGAAGGTGGATATGGTGCTCTGAGACTGGTTGGTGACCCTGATCCTTTAGAAGCTGATATCGTAATTGACGCTCAGCCACCAGGGAAAAAAAATACTTCATTAAGGTTATTGTCGAGTGGAGAAAAAGCATTAACTGCAATTTCACTTCTTTTTTCGATATATCAAGTTAAACCCAGTCCATATTGTATCCTGGATGAAGTTGATGCTCCCCTTGATGATATCAATATTCATAAATTTACAAAAGTATTAAAACAATTTGCTGATGAAACCCAATTTATTGTTGTCACGCATAATAAGCTTACGATGGAAATAGCAAATCATATGTATGGCGTAACGCAAGAAAAGAAGGGGGTTTCAAAGCTTGTTTCTGTAAGCTTTGATTAAGATGGATAAAATTTGGTTCTATAATAATTTCGAAATATTTGCTTCGCCTTTGGTTATAATAATTGGCGGTATACTTTTTGGGTTTGGATTTAAAAGGTATATTCATTCAAAACTTAAACTAGCAGCTAAAAAATCTACCTGGACTGGAGATGATGCAGTTCTTGATGCTATTGAACCTCATATAGTTGTTTGGTTTTTCCTCGGTGCATTATCAATAGCGATTTCCACTATTGATTCCATAGCGATGGAAAACACATATTTAAAAAGTTTTTTAAATGATTACGTTTCAAAATTTTTGGTAATAGTGCTTATTGGTTCTGTAACATTAGCTTTTGGGAAGTTAGCTGTTAGTCTTTTTAATTCTTGGGCAAGAGACCAAGAAAAGGGCTTCCCATCGACAACGATGTTTACAAATTTTGTTAGGATTGCAATTTATGTTGTTGGCGCTCTAATTATTTTAGATGCTCTGAACATTTCTATTGCTCCAATGATTACTGCGCTTGGGGTTGGTGGTCTTGCAGTTTCTTTAGCATTAAAAGATACCCTTACAGATGTTTTTGCTGGTTTACATATACTGCTTAGCAAAAAAGTCCAAGTTGGTGATTTTGTTCAAATAGATACCGGAGATATGGGCTATGTTCAAAATATTTCATGGCGCAATACTACGATAATGGAAAGAACTAATAATATAATTCATATACCTAATACTCGGTTATCTTCTGCTATTATCAAGAATTTTGATAGCGGTGATCCTAGTTTCTCTGTTAAAATCCCTGTGGGAGTTGGTTATAGTTCAAATCTAGATGAAGTTGAAAAAGTGACTAATGAAGTAATTAAAGAAATTCAAATTTCTATGGATGAAACGAACAAAAAGTATGAGCCGACTATGCGGTTTCAAAATTTTGGTGAATCAAGTATAAACTTAATGGTGTATTTTCGAGGAAACCGTTACGGAGATCAGAATCCTATAATAGATAGATTTATTAAGCTTTTGCATAAAAAATATGCTGAAGTGGGCATCGAAATTCCATTCCCCATGAGAACTGTCATTCACAAAAATGAAAAAAAATGAAGTTGTTTTTATTAGTAGGTTCAATCTTTGCTGCTTTATCTATTTTGTTTGGCGCATTTGGGGCTCATTTTCTCAAAGAAAAACTCAGTTCAGATCAATTAGTTGTTTTTGAAATAGCAACAAGATATATGATGTATCATTCCTTTGGTTTATTAATTTTTGGCTTACTTGGTTACATCTTAACTGAGGAAATTGTAAGTGTACCTGGTATGATGATGATTGTTGGGGTTGTTATTTTCTCAGGGAGTTTGTATTTGGTTTCCCTTGGTGGCTTTAAAAAGTTTGGTATGATAACTCCTATTGGAGGAATCGTTTTGATAGCAAGTTGGTTAATCTTTGCCTACAATATTTATAAGCTATCTTAAAATATAATTGGTGAGTGAAAAGAATCGTCATTTAAGTTTATTTGCAGCTGTTTCGCTGGTTATTTCGAGCATGGTAGGCACCGGCGTATTTACCAGTTTGGGTTATCAACTTGTTGATATACAATCTGTATTTGCGATATTGATGCTTTGGTTAATTGGTGGTGTGATATCACTTTTTGGTGCTCTAAGCTATTGTGAATTGGCCTCAGCTCTACCTAAATCAGGTGGAGAATATTATCTGCTTTCTAGAATTTTACATCCGTCTATTGGGTTAAGTGCTGGGCTTGTTTCAGCAACTGTCGGCTTTTCTGCTCCAGCTGTTTTAGCAGCAATCGCCCTTGCAAGTTATTTAAATCCAATAGTGCCTTTTTTTAATGTAAAAATCGTGGCAATTTTTGTAATTCTAGCTATGAATTTAATGCATGCCTATAGCTTAGATACTGGAAAATCTTTTCAGGTTTGGTCCACATTATTAAAATTATTAATAATATTTAGCTTTGTATCCATTGGCCTTTTATATGATGATAAACAGAATATTTCTTTTATACCTAAATCTGAAGATTTCGAAATCTTATTTAGTCCTGAATTTGCAGTTAATTTAGTTTGGGTCTCATATGCTTATGCGGGTTGGAACTCAAGTATTTATGTGGTTGGAGAAATAATACAACCTAATAAAAATATTTTTAGATCAATTTTAATTGGGACTTTAATTGTAACTGCTTTATATGTGCTATTGAATTATGTATTTTTATTAATATCTCCAAAAGATGTACTCATAGGGAAAATTGAAATTGGCTATATATCTAGCATAAATCTGTTCGGTTTTAAAACTGCAAAGGTAGTTTCTTTTTTTATAGGATTATTGCTTTTATCTACAGTAAGTAGTTATGTATATATTGGACCAAGAATAATTCAGGCAATTGGAAAAGATTATGAAAAGATTAATTTTCTTTCAAAAGTTAACAAGCAGGGCGTGCCATTAAATGCTTTTTCACTACAGCTTTTTATAAGTCTCATATTTATTATTTCATCGACATTTGAAGAGGTGATGCTTTATACAGGAATTATTTTGATTATTACAACTTCAATTACAGTATGCTCACTAATATATTTAAGGATTAAAGAACCAAATTTGAATAGAGTTTATAAAGTCTGGGGGTATCCTTTTACTCCAATAATATTTATCGCTTTAAATACTTGGATTTTGTACTACACGACTAAGCTCCAACCGTTTGAATCACTGATTGGAGTATGTTTGATTGTAATTAGTTTAGGATTATATTTCTTAATTAAAACGGAAACATAAAGTGAAGCTTAAAATTAAACCATATTCAAAAGTAATTTATAACATGTACAGAAACCACAAGCACTTTCATCAAGGTGATGCTGGTTTAGATGTTTATGTCGTAAAATATCAAACTATTAAGCCAGGAGAAACAACAAGAATTAAGCTTGGTATATCCTGTGAAAATATTGATAAAAAAGCATATTTTCTTATGCCTCGCTCAAGTATATCGAAAACGCCATTACGCCTTGCTAATTCAGTTGGTTTAATTGATGCAGGTTATAGAGGTGAGATAATAGCCGCTGTTGACAATATTAAAGATATCTCGTATCGTTTGGAGATCGGTCAAAGATTATTTCAAATTGTGGCTATGGATGGATCGGAAATACATTTTGATTTAACAGATGATTTATCTCAAACCTCAAGAGGTAAAGATGGTTTTGGAAGTACTGGTAAATAATCTTACTTTTATGCCAAATTGGCACCCTATATAATTTTATTTTATGATGGAATGCATGAAATAATAGTTCGGAATAATTTTTGCATCTTCACTAATGAAAGCAATGGTTTTAGTATTATCTAGTTTTGATATGCTTAATCATTGAAAAATTTATCTAAAACACAAATAAGGAGTTCAAAAAATGGGTTTAAGTTTAAAACCATTATCTGACAGAGTTGTAATTGAAGCAGCTGCTGCAGAAGAAAAATCATCTGGCGGAATTATTCTTCCAGACACAGCACAGGAAAAACCTCAACAGGGCACTGTTGTTGCAGTGGGCCCAGGGAAAATAAGTGACGCAGGTACTTTAGTAAAAATGTCTGTTAATGAAGGTGATAAAATATTATATGGTAAATATTCTGGCACTGAGGTAAATGTTGCTGGAATAGATTATATAATCATGCGCGAGAGTGATATTCTCGCAATAATGTAAGGAGTTAAAAAAATGGCTAAAGAAATACAATATGATGTAGAAGCAAGAAGCGCTTTGAAAAACGGCGTTGATAAGCTTGCTAATGCTGTAAAAGTAACATTAGGTCCCAAAGGCCGTAATGTTGTTATTGAAAAGAAATTTGGTGCACCTACTGTGACTAAGGATGGTGTAACAGTAGCTAAAGAAATTGAGCTTAGTGACAAAATGGAAGATATTGGAGCGCAAATGGTAAAAGAAGTCGCCTCTAAAACATCAGATGTTGCTGGGGACGGAACAACTACCGCTACAGTACTTGCTCAAGCTTTTGTTACAGAAGGATTAAAAAATGTAACTGCTGGTGCAAACCCTATGTCCATTAAAAGAGGGATAGATGCTGCTGCCAAGTCAGTAGTTGAATCACTTAAGTCTCAAAGTAAAGACCTTCCAGATTCAACTCAAATTGCAAACGTAGCTACAATTTCTTCTAATGATGACAGAGAAATTGGTGATAAAATTGCTGAAGCAATGGAAAAAGTTGGCAAAGACGGTGTAATCACTGTTGAAGACAGCAAGACTGCTGAAACATATCTTGAAACAGTTGAAGGTATGCAATTTGATCGCGGTTACTTGTCTCCATATTTTGTCACAAATTCAGAATCTATGGATGCAGAGCTCGAAGATCCATATATTCTTATACATGACAAAAAAATAAGTAATATGAAAGACTTGCTCCCGTTACTTGAGAAAGTTGTGCAAACAGGGAAACCAGTCATGATTATTGCTGAAGATGTTGAAGGTGAAGCACTTGCAACGCTTGTTGTTAACAAACTCAGAGGGACATTTAAAGTACTTGCTGTCAAAGCTCCTGGTTTTGGAGACCGAAGAAAAGCAATGCTAGAAGACATTGCTGTTCTTACTGGTGCAACTGTTATTTCTGAAGAGGCTGGTTACAAATTAGATAATGCTTCTGTAGAGTACTTAGGTACTGCGAAAAGAGTAATATCTGACAAAGATAACACAACTATTGTAGATGGTAGTGGATCCTCAGATGCGATAACCGCAAGAATAAATGAAATAAAGGCTCAGATAGAAAAGACGACTTCAGATTATGATCGTGAAAAATTGCAAGAACGTTTAGCTAAACTTTCTGGTGGTGTAGCGGTTATTAATGTTGGTGCTGCGACAGAAGTAGAAATGAAAGAGAAAAAAGCTAGAGTTGAAGATGCACTTCATGCTACTAGAGCTGCTGTTGAAGAAGGTATTATACCTGGAGGCGGAGTTGCTTTATTGCGTGCAATCTCTGCGCTTAGCAAGGTCAAAGTTGATGAAGACCAGCAAGTCGGTGTTGATATTGTCGCTCGAGCACTTGAAGCTCCTGTCAGGCAGATATGTGCAAATGCCGGTGTAGAGGCTTCTATCGTTGTCCAAAATATCAAGGATAAAAAAGCTGATCACGGTTATGATGCTAGAAATGATGAATATGTTAAGATGTTTGAAGCTGGTATAATAGATCCAACTAAGGTGGCAAGAGTAGCAGTGCAAAATGCTGCATCAATTGCCGGTATGATCTTGACCACAGAAGCAGCTATAACTGAAATTCCTGAAGATGATAAAATGCCTCCAATGCCATCAGGTGGTGACATGGGCGGCATGGGTGGTATGGGCGGTATGATGTAATCATCGCCTTAAATCTGTAAAGAATAGAAAAGCCCCATAATTGGGGCTTTTTTATTTTTAAAAAATTCATGTTCAGTAACCATCGTTTAAGTAATTTTTTATGTTAAGATAATGGCAGAAATCAAGAAAAAACTATTCATTGTTGATGGATATGCAATTTTATATAGAGCGCATTATGCATTGATACGTAATCCTCTGATTACTAGCTATGGTTTTCATACCAGTGCTCTTTTTGGTTTTGCAAATCATATAATTAAACTTATAAATGATGAAAAGCCTGATTATTTAGTTTGTGCATTTGATTCAAAAGAAAAAACTTTCCGACATAAAATGTACTCAAACTATAAAGCAAATAGATCGGAAATGCCTCTTGAATTGCAACATCAAATTCCTCATCTATGGGAAGTGCTTGAGGCAATGAATATTCCAGTTATAAAAAAACCTGGTTTCGAAGCTGATGATATAATAGGTACCATCACAAATTCAGTGACAGAAAGTCAAATTGAATCTTATATCGTCAGTGGAGATAAAGATTTTATGCAGTTAATTAACGACAAAGTATTTTTATATGCGCCAGGTAAAAGAAATTATCCTCCTGTCATATATGATAGGCAAGGTGTTATTAAAAAATGGGGAGTTCCTCCAGAAAAAATTATAGATCTACTGGCTTTAATGGGTGATTCATCAGATAACGTACCAGGCGTATCTGGGGTTGGTGTTAAAACAGCTGTAAAATTATTAAAAGAATATGATAATATTGAATCCATTTTAGATAATGCTTCAAAGATTAAAAATAAACGTGTTCATGATGGATTAACTAATGGAAGAGATAGTGCTTATTTGAGTAAAGAGTTAGTAACAATAGTAAAAGATGTTGATGTTGAAACTTCCATTGAAAAATTTATAATTAATTCATTTAATCATGAAAATTTATTCAAAAAGTTTGAAGAATTAGAATTTTATGGCTTATTGAAATATGCATCAGATGATAATGTAGATATAAAGACAAAAAAAATTGAAAAAGTATATAAAACAATCTTAGATATTGATGAATTAAAAGAATTAGTAAAAAAAGTTCAAAATTCAGATATGGTATCTATTGACCTTGAGACGACTTCTGTTAATCCAATGGTTGCTGAAATTGTTGGAGTGAGTATTTCTTTTAAAAAAAATGAAGGCTTTTACATACCAGTATTATACCTAGAAAAAAATAAAAATAATTTTGGTGCGGATGATCTAAAAATTGTTTTAGAACACATTAAAGATTTTTTAGAAAATGATAAAATAAAAAAAGTTGGTCAAAATATTAAATATGATTCATTAATTTTATTAAGAAATGGTATTAATGTTAAAGGAATTTATTTTGACACAATGGTTGCAGCATCTATTTTGAACCCATCTGCAAGATCTTATAAATTAGATATCCTAAGTATAGAGTTTCTAAATTATGCAAT
>CALKMQ010000161.1 GCA_938092125.1 uncultured bacterium | reverse complement strand
AGATTATTATAAAGTTTTAGATCTGTGGATTGAAATAATTTAGAAACAACAGTAGAAATTTCTCTTGATTGTAAATGCATATTTATATCGTAATCAACCATGCCCTTTGATCGCTCTTTTAGATCAATAGGGTCAATTTTTTTAATCACATATTCCTCATTTTCTCCAAAAAGAGGCTTATTTATACTCTCACGAAACTTTACATAATTCATCGCAAAAAACAGGCCCATTATGACGATTAATGCAAATAAAAGCCAAACCATTTCACCTCCAGAAATCGGCTCAGTTTTTCGCTTCTTTTTTTGTGGTACTATTTCAACTTGAGGCACAGAAAATGTTTCTTTTTCAATATCTTTTTCTTCTGAAAATATTTCCGTAAAAAGAAAATCATATATTTTTTCTTCTTCAAAAAAATTGAATGAATGTCTAGAGCTTGCCCCGATAGCTAAACTTGTGAGAACATTGGATTCGAAATGATCAGTGGTTCCAGAAATAGCACTAGTAAGTTTCATATCATCAAAAGGAGTCATAACCCTTAAATCAGATTTTTCCCAGCAGGCTAAAGCTTGTCGACCTAATTTATCAGGACTATAAACAGGCACATCATCAATATCAGAGGGAATAAGCTTAAATGAACCCAATGTATATTCTTCTTCTTCTGTTGATGAAATCAACTTTGGTTGTCCAGAACTAAAAGCAATGGTTCCATGATCGAACCTGCAATTTTTTACCATTAAAAACTTATACTGGTTTTTATTCTTATGTACCACGGCTGCATCTGATACATGCCCCGCATCCATAACCACAGAGCTAAAAGGCCCCATCCAAAAAGGATTTCCTCCGAGTTCAGATATAGATAATTTAATCGTCCTTATTAATGTTGATGAGACCGCAACTGTATGAATATTTACTTCATCTGGAAGATAAATTTGCCCAAAAATAGACATCTTTTGATTTTCAGGCCTATTTTTGTTGGTTTCTATCCATTTTATATAATCCCAATAATCCTCTCTGGCTAAATCGATTTCAGTCTCTACTGAATCGTGGTAGACAAAATCGTCTGATATTGCAACAGCTATATCTTGCCCACTGAAAGGGATTAACTCTGATGTTCTTCTTAGTGCTATACCTAAAATTGAGTTTAAATCACCCTCACTATATATTAGATCGTCAATTGGGTCATTGTAATCTATTTGTTTTACATTATGAAGAGTAAGCCCTCCATTTTCATCATCTGACCAAACGCCAGCAATGAGTGACTTATCTGAAATAACAATTCCGATCATAATATACTAGGCTATCTAATCCCAGCTACGGCTTCCATCATTGATTTCACCATGGCCCGAGGATTTAAGAGAAAAAATAAGAAATCTAGGGTCCTTGTAAGCATTTTCTTTTGTAATAGGACTCCTGACTTTTACTTTTTTATTTTCTTTATCTACTTCTAGAATATAATTGTCCCCACTAAGTGGACAATCAAACGTACTTGAGTCAGGCACAAAAGTTTTATAATACTCAATCAGTTCCACTCGTTTCAATGGCTCTTCCTTAAGCTTAGCCACAAAATTAGGATCTTGCGTATACGTAGTTAAGAATTTTTTTTGAGTAAAACTCGTATCATTTCTACCTAACTCTTGTGAAAACATTACTATTTGTACAGTGGTATCAAGGATAGTATCACGACGATAACTCAAAAATCCAAAAGTAGTATCGTAATTGAAACCAAAAGTCTCATTCACATCTACAATATATTCTTTACCCGATAGAAAAAGAGATTGCTCACCCACGTAAAGAGAGTCAGCTGACAATGAATCTCTAGCAGAGTTAACTACTCTCATTGTCTCATAAAAATTAGAGTTGTAAGAGCCAGTCAATTGCTCATAAAAAGCCTCGATGTCGTAAATATTTTGCATATTAAAACGACTTTCTTTCTCAAACTTTTGCTCTTCTGACCAGATTGAGACTGGTGCATAAATAACAAAAATAAGAAAAAGAAATGCAAGAACTGTAACAAGTTCCAATAAATCTGACAACTTTTTTTGATCTAATTTTGACATGTAAACGTATTTCTCTGTATTAGTTATAATAATATTAAACTACAATAGCGCTTAATATTAATAAACCAATAGGCATCATGGTTATTATTTTCTTTATAATGATAAAAGAAAAATTATTTTTATATATCTATTTTTGAATAAGGGTTTTTAATAGGGTCTAATTCAGTCTTTAGAGACTCAATTATTTTTTTACTACCCTTTGAAAAAGAAGCCGGAGTGTTAATTACTACCCTAACAATTTGATCACCTTTTGAAGAACTTCTCAGCATTGGAAAACCTTTACCTCTCATTCTGAGAAGCTTTCCAGACTGTATTCCTGCTGGAATTTTCAAAGCAGACTTACCATCTAAAGTTGGAATATCAATTTTATTACCAAAAACAGCATCTGGATAATTGATAGTAAGTTCAATAAAAATATTTTCGCCATCCCGAACAAAATATTCATGTGGTTTTTCTTCGAAAACAACTAATAAATCACCTGGAGAACCATTTACATCCTCATTACCTTGATTTTCTACTGTCATATAGTTACCAGATTCAACACCTGCTGGTACTTTAATATTGATTGTCTTCTCTTTTTTTATCATTCCGTCAGGACCAGCGCCACTAGGCTTTTTCCCAACAGTTTTTCCACTACCGCTACATCTGGGGCAAACACCGGTTTGTTGCATTCTACCTAGCACTGTATTAGTTATTTGCGTTACTTGCCCTTGTCCACCACATGTGGCACAATTTGTAAATTGAACGCCTTCTGCTAAAACAGAACGCTTTATTTTAATCTTTTTTTCAACACCTTTATTTATTTCTTCGTAATCAAGAGATAATTTAATTCTTATATCTGCACCCTTTGACCTACCACCTCTTTGTCTACCCCCACCAAAGATATCACCGAATGGACTACCACCACCAAAAATGTCTCCGAATTGTGAAAAGATGTCATCCATATTCATATGGACACCGCTTCCTCCGAAACCACCTCCGCCTTGAGAACCCATCCCTACTCCAGCATGACCAAATTGATCATATTGTCCTCTTTTTTGGGTATTGCTTAAAATGCTGTATGCCTCTGCAGCCTCTTTAAAATTTTTCTCAGCTTGCTCATCCCCAGGGTTTTTATCTGGATGATATTTCAATGCAAGTTTCCGATAAGACTTTTTTATTTCATCAGAGGATGCGTTTTTGGAAACGCCTAGTACATCATATAAATCTCTCATTTTTTATTCACCACAACCTTTGCATGACGAATGACCTTATCATGATATTTATACCCTTTTTCAAAAACACTAAGAATTACGTCATCCTCTTTCTTATCATCTTTTTGTGTCAGCATAGCGTCGTGAATTTGAGGGTCTAAACTCTCTCCTTCAATACCGAAGGGTTCAATATTTTTCGATTCAAGAAATCTATCGATTTTAGAACTTAATAAATTAATTCCATCAACTAATGAATTATCATTCTTCAGATTTGAATTCTCTGCAGAATCAACCATTCTATTCAAGTCATCAAAAATTGGAAGAACTTCTTTGATTATACTTTCGCCATCATATTGTAATAGAGATGAGATTTCTTTATTTTTTCTTTTTCTAAAGTTCTCAAACTCAGCTTTTAACCTAATATGTTTGTCTTTAAGGACATTAATTTCATTCTCAAGTTTTAAACTTGCTGCTTTCGGCTTAGAAGTTTTTGTTACTTTCTTTTTTTTTGCAGTCTGCTTTTTTGTCTTAGCAGTTTTCTTTTCTGTCAAAATGCACTCCAATCAATATTTTATATTATTTGTATTTTTTTTAGAAATAAATAAGGTCAACAAAGACTATTTCATTATCCCTGATACTGCCCTATAACTACCTAATACAGAAATAATGCCAGAAAGTAAAGTAAGCCATATAAACAATATTGGAGCAACTGTAAGCTCAATATTCCAGCTAGTAAAGTTATCAATCATATAATTAGCACCGCTTACAGTACCCATAATTAACGGAATCGAAATTAGAGTGGCTAAAATCCCATCAATAAGACCTTCAAAAATAAAAGGCATTTGTATAAATAATTTGGTTGCACCTATTAATTTCAACGAATCAATAAGCTCTTTTCTTGAAAATATGGATAATTTTACTGTGTTGTATATGACTAGAACGGCAACAGTAATAAATAATATTGCAACACCAGGGAATAACTGCATGAACCTTGCGTAAGTCCTCTCAATTTTTTTAATCAAATGACCTTGATATCGAACCTCTTGAACACCTTCCATTTTTTTAATTTCGGATACAACAGGAGCGATTTTCAACATTTCCTCTGAATTTCGTTTAAGATTTACCACCGCACTAATTGGTAAGGGGTTATAGCCCAAAACACCAAGAATATCTTCCCCAAATTGGTCCTTAAAAATCCTTACTGCATCATCTTTGTTAATCACAGGAGATGAACGAACGCCCTTTACTTCAAGAATTAAATCAGAAACTTTTTTTGCACTCTTTAAATCCACATTCTGCTTAAAAAATACTTCAATCTTATATTT
>CALKMQ010000160.1 GCA_938092125.1 uncultured bacterium | reverse complement strand
ATTTATCGAAATAAAGATATTGATTTAGACTGTGAGGTTTTTCGAGAACATTCAATTTTCCAATGGGATAAAAAAGAATTTGAATCTTTTAAGTCATGCGTTGACGATGCCTTAAATAGCCATAAAATGCCTGATGGTGTAGATACTCCTCAAATAGAAGATATCATCTTTAAACCACCAAATAAGCCTATTGAAGATATATCTAATCCCGTAAGGAAGGTTTTAGTTACTAAACAAAAAGTTGATAAAAACTTAAACGTGATTAAAGTATTTGAAAAATACACTATCAAAAAGGGGTCAAAGTTTCATTGCCTTGAAAAAAAGGAGAATTGTACGATTACAGGTTTTCAGCCTTACGATTATGATAACAATGAAGAATTGGATGTTAACGTTCAATATGATAATGGTGAGAAAGGCATATCTTACATCGACTCGCTACGTTCGATTTAACTCTTTTTAAGGTTTTCTGACTTTAAATATCTAGTCAATACGCAAAGCGTATATCTTACTTTGCTCATCGTTTGAAATTGTGGAATATTAGAGTTTCTACGATGGAATAAAAATGCTATCAAACAGTATAATTAAATCAAAAATATTTATCTGCCCATCAGAGTTTAAATCTGAATAATAGCTATCAAAATTAAAATGGTCATCGTTAATAATAATAGATATGATATTTGATATATCACTTATGTTCAAGAAACCATCATTATTTGTATCTCCTAATGGATAAGGGTATATGACATCAAATAAAAATCTATATGTATCTTCTTTAATAATGGTAAAGTATTCATTCGGACCATCAATCCAAGTCCCATTTGAAGTACCCCAATATTCATGAGGCAGGTTCTCTTCATAATAAAACGCATGATCAATACTTAAAGAATTAAGCCGATCATGAATGAGATTTGAACCATAAACAAATGGTAGAAAAATATCTATGGTAAAAGGATAGCCTGAATTAAAAGGAACTACACCATCAGATGTCCCATGAAACATAATTAAAGGAGTGTTATCCTCTTCATTAATCCAGTTTAAATCAGCTATTGCGCCCCAGCAACTAACCACAGCATTGGGTTTACTATAATGATCAAAATCATTTCCCTCACAGTCAATGCAACCCAAGTCTGGATCACTGCCTGATCCATAAGTTGACTCAGGTCTTTCAGCTTCGTCTGTATAGCTTAAATGAAGAGCAATAAAAGAACCTGCACTAGAACCCCAAACAAATATATTATCATAGTCTATACCGTATTCTTCATGGTGTTCGCGAAGATATCTGATAGCAGCACTCGCATCTTGCACTCCTCGGTAAGTAGCTCTTTCAGCACTATAACTACTTAATACATTTAACCCAAGCCTGTAGGTTAAACTAACAGCTACGTAGCCCCTTTTTGCTGATGCAATTGATAGAGCGACCATATCATCAACCTCATTGTTACCTGTATAGAAAGCCCCAGGATGAAGAAAAATAATTACAGGTCTGTTGGTTGCTGTATCTCCAACAGCTTCATAAACGTCCATAGTTATATCTATGTCTGTCGTGTTCCATTCGAAGCCAAATATAAAAGGTAAATCAGGCGCATTACCGTAGACTACATCTTCTGTCTTTAGTATTTCACTGAAAATCTCATTTTTGTAACGCGTTTGTGCTGTTATCTGAGCAAAGCCAAAAATAATCTGAATGAATATAATTGCACTATTCTTCTTCATTACTTTACCAAAACCATCTTTCTACTTTGTCTAAAACCACCTACTTGAATTGTATAAACATATAAACCCGCAGATACTTTCTGTCCTAAATTATTAGTTGCATCCCAAATTATCGACCTATTCCCTGCTTTCTGATTTTTATTAATTAAGGACTTTACAATAACGCCCCTAACATCATATATATGAATATTTACAAATTCGTTATGTGGTAATTCATAACGAATTATCGTAATAGGATTAAATGGGTTAGGATAGTTCTGATGCATCAAATAACTAGTCGGTAATAATTCCATGTCATTCATTAGTTGATAATTAAAGCTGTAAGGACCTGATAATGTTGGGCAACCATTCGAAAAAAAAACTTCCACAGTATATTCACCGCTTAACGTTGGAACATAGCTTGCATTATTAGCGTTTGTTATAATACTATCATTTAAATACCATTGATAGCCTATACCAATAGCTGTTGCAACTAAAACGCCCTCATCATTAGTAATGTTTGCTACGGGATTTTGTATTTGAAATTGATTATATGCTATTCTATTTGAACTGACCAACGAATCTTGAAATACTGTATGCTGACCACAATCATCCTTCAGAGTAAAATCAAGCCATGAATTTAGAAAGTCAAAAGTGACCTGCTGTTGTTCTATTCTCGATATTGAAATCCCATTTGATGATGCGCTTTCTCCGAGATCACAAAAGAAATTAGGATTTCCAAAATAACAATGACCTCCCCCTAAAATTGAAATACTCGTTTTATAATTTGAGCTTAGATTATTGTATATAGGTAATTGATGAACGTCTGGAGGCGTTACACCATCTTGACTCCCGGAGATAATTAGGGCAGGAATAGTTACGTTTAATGCAGAAGCAATTGATGAGACACCATTAGACGAAGATTCAGCTACAGCTAACCCAATAATTGTTTTAAGCTGATTATTATTATTTACGCAAAGAGAATCTGCGGCTAAAAATGAAGCTCCTCCACCCATAGAGTGCCCCATTAAAGCAGTATTATTATTAACTAAATTATAAATCGGCGATGTATCGCTATCACCCTCTTCTTGGATTTTATTTACCAAGAATTGTAAATCCCATCCGAACTGCTGATGATCCGTATTGAGACCGCTTTCTGTTCTTGGAAAAACCATTATATACCCCCTTGGAACAAATTCATCCCACAAGTTTTGGTATGTATCCCAATTTATAAGAAAA
>CALKMQ010000159.1 GCA_938092125.1 uncultured bacterium | reverse complement strand
GATTTTCCATTCATTTAAAATTATAGTAAGCATAGAATAGTTCTCTTAAGTCTGCATGTATTCAATATAAATCTTTTCTAATTCTTCCGTTGAAACATTCGATGTATCCATTTCTTTGACTAATTCACCACCTTTTAATATCCCAATTCGATTGCACGTTTCTCTAACTCGAAAGATATCATGGGATGCCATTAAAACAGCTCCACCACGACCAGATATTTTTTTTAACATTGACGATAATTCAGTGCTTGCAAGGGGATCTAAACCACTTGCCGGCTCATCGAGCAGATAAACTTTAGCTTCTTTTGCCAAAGCAATGGCAATTCCAACCTTTTGCCTCATTCCTTTTGAATATTTATTTACCTGTTTATTTGTAGCAGAAAAATCCAACCCGCATTCAATCAAAATTTCTGATAATTTTTCAGGTGAATAATTTTTGCCTGCAAGTTTACAAAAATAGTCTAAATTTTCGATTCCGGTTAAATAAGGATATAAATTAACGTTTTCTGGAATGTATCCAATGTTCTTGCGAGCATTATAGGTATCAGTTGAGGCATTAATTCCATTCACAAATGATTCTCCAGAATCAGGTTCTAAAAAGCCAAGCAATATATTTATTGTCGTTGACTTTCCCGCTCCATTTGAACCTAGCAATCCATATATCTCCCCCTTAGATACCTCTAATGTGAGATTTGAAAGTGCTTCAAAATCTTTAAATCTCTTTGTAATATTTTTCACACTAATCATAATTTCTCTTTCCATACTTTTTAATTAAAAAAACGTAAAACTTGTCTGCAAAACAAGACTACAAAAATATAATAGCTCCATAAAAATCTCTTTTTAATCAACTATATAAGCCACACTTTTTATACATGAGCATGGCTCTAATTATAAATTTAATTAACTAAGTTTTGGGGGAGGATGACTATGTAAATCATAAATTATTGATTTAACATAAATAATAGTGTTTGATGTAACGTGAACACTTATTTTTTTATCAATTGAAAGATCAAATATTGTCGAAATACAAATTCTCTGATTTTTTTTCAAACATTCTTTACATTGATGTGAAAACAAGTGACGGTTTTGACTATCATTATCTACATCATATAAACTAGTTTCACTAGTATGTTGGTGCAGATGAGTCTCAACAAGAACTATTCCTGATAAAAAGAGCAAAGATAATCCACACCTAATTAAATTTTGTAATATTCTTTTCACGGACTAATATTGCTTTAATATTTATAAACAGTGCAATGATTTTTATCCATTTAGATATAATCTATAAAATAATTTTCATTATGATTATTAATTTAAGTATACAACAGATTGGTATTGCTCTTTGATTCATTTAGCATCTTGATTTTGATATTACACAAGTTAAGTCTATACACGAAAAAACCGCCATTTCAGGCGGTTCAACTTTTTCCTTTTTAAAGGCACATTTTCCGTTTAATGGAAAAAACCACCGTAGCTTTGAGGCTCGGTTGGTGGATGTTAAAAACACCACTCCAAATGATTTTAAAAATTTAATAAATGGTCTAATCTAGAAATAGATTAGGCATCAATTATTTTTTCTTAATACTTAGGCTGACAGGTAAAGCTATGATAAACCCTGCAAAAGCACCAACAACAGTAGAAGTACTAGTTGAAGATGAAATAAAACATGCAGAAGGGTCACACCCAGCAAAAGATGCATATGCAAAGCCCGCAAGACTACCGATAGCTGTTAATATTATTGTAGTTTTCATATATAAATATACATACGAATTAATATGAAAATAAATACTCTATTTTTTTATTATGTTCATGAGCTGAATAATTTTAAGTCACATTAAATTCTCTTTTATACCACTTATAAGAAACAATACATGTTATAAACCCATTGACGAGTAAAAATACTGTATCATTAATTAAAAATGCATGTATCGTTAGAACTAAACTCGCTACAGCATCTATCGGAATAAATAATTTACTCCACTTTGTAACTAATGTTATGTATGCAAACGTTAGCAACGATAACCCAACCCATCCGACCATATAATTATGCTCCTAATTTATTATTTTTAAAAATTCTAAAGAACTCGGCTCCGCAGAGAAACCAAGGCTTTCATTTATCTTATACATTGGATTATTAAGCTCGTTATCTGTTCGAACTTCTGTAATACCTTTATTTATCAATTTTTGAATTGCTTTTATTTTTAACGCGGTAGCAATCCCCTGTCTTCTAAATTGTTTTAGAACTCCGAGTGTTTGAGTCCAAGCTTTAAATGGCTCAGATTTATGATAAATACTTAAACTTGTCATACCGATGTATTGATTATTTTTAATTGCTATAATTTCGGTACCATAATATTTTTCTTCAAAAAAACGTTTATCTTTCATATATCTCGCGAAACTTCGCCTTGTATGCTTCAATCCACTAGGGATTGGGATATCTTGATCAATATCCCACTCAAGATTTTCTAATTTTTGATAGTGGTTGCTATCGCCTGATATATCATCTTTTGAATCAAGAAACCTTACACCCTCTTTTTCTAGTTTATCTATTAAATCCAAATAACTATCGATATTAATATTTTTAATATCACAAGAATACTCTCTGTTTTTTTGAACTAATTCAAATTGATTAGTTATCAATAGTTTTTCAAAATTACGATAATTAGGATGCTCATAAACTTCCGCTAATAATTTTTCGCATTTAATAACTTTTATGTTGTCTAGCATCACTTGATAAAGAGAGTCGTGATTTTCAGTTTTATTATATTTAGGATCGACCATTATATCAAAAAAAATTGTTCTTTTATTTTCATTCCGCCCCTGACTATATGAAGAAAAGCCAATTAAAACATTATCTAAATAAAGAAGCAATCGATCATGTAAAAGACTTTTATCGCGGTGAATCCAACTTTCTTTATCATCCTCATAATGAGTAATACAATCATGTTCTACTAGATTACTAATTCTAGCAATTTCTCTGAATTCAAAATCCGTAGATGTAAATCTTTGAATATTAATCATGAATAATGATTTTCATATAATTATAAAGATAAAAGAGAAAAAACAACGTAACTCACTTCAAGCTCTCTTTCTTCATCCTATTAGCTAATTTTTTTTTCTTTGGATATTTTTAACTGCTTTTTCTTTTCACTTTTCTTTGCATCTTTTCCTTTTCCCATTATATCTACTTTTGGTTTACTTGTTTTTTTTAGAATAAGTTGTTTTTTTAGGCGCTTTATATACGAACCAGTCGTCACTCGTTATGCTATGGTAGTAATCAGCTTCATCAATTAATATTTTTGCAGTGTTTTCCTTTACGGCAGCTATCTCAACTCTCACACCTTCGGCTTTTAAATGGATAACCGTTTCAACAAAATCTGAATCGCCAGACATAATAATAATTGTATCAACCTTTGAGGCTAACTGCGTCGCCTTAATTGTTAGTGGTATATCCGCTGATTTGTGACAAGGAACCACAGATCCGTAATAATTCTCATGAAGTCTTTCTGCAAATTTTTCAGAAATTGCTCGACCTTCTCTAAAATAAATTAGTCTATTTAATCCTCGACCATTTAAAAGCTTAGGTATCAATTTATCGAAGTTAATCATTGCATTCTTTGTTTTAGATCTATCGTGTATACTTCGTTCTATATTATTACCATCGCATAAAATAGCAACAGATTGGTTTATAATTATTTCTGACATGTTTTTCTCCTATTTATTTACTTGAAAAGTATTAAAATAATTTTAAATAATTTCTTTTGAACATCTAGATTTTAGATGGTTATGAAATCGTAATTAGAATCACTTAAATAACTTTAAATATTTTTAAACCGAAACGATTATTTAACTTATTCCAGCTTGCTACTTACTCTTTCTAAAAAAACCTATGTAAACCTATTACATGGCAAGAACTAGAAATAAATTTATGAATTAGTTTGAATACTGTCGACGAACGCGGGGTTCATAGAAGTTCAATCCTAGAGTACCTGCAAGTTTCATCACTGAAAGCAAAAAGACCTCTCGCGCCTCTCTTTCTGTCTTCCCAGAACTAATATCCCAATACATGTTGATATTAACATCTATACTCTGAGGACCTAAAGCCTCAACGCATGCCCAGGATGATTTTTCATTGGTGGTCTGCGAGTTATCTATAATAATTTTAAGAATATCATTGCAAAACGTCTGTACTATGTCTGGACTGCTATCTATATCAAAATGAAAGCTTGGCTGGTATCTACGCCATCTACGCTTTCCATAATTTTCAACAGCTTGATTAACTAAATTAGCATTAGGTAATGTAATTATTGTATCCGCACTTGTTCGTAGCAAGGTTGTACGCAAACCAATCTCCATTACCTCGCCTTCTACATTTTTTGTCAATATCCAATCACCAACTTTAAAAGGTCGATCAATCAGTACTGTTATTGCGCCAAAAAAGTTAGAGATAGTGTCCTTAGCAGCTAGAGCAAGAGCAAGGCCTGAAATACCCATACCAGCAATCAGAGTCGCCAAATTAAAATCAAGAGCATTAGCTATCAACATCGCACCAAAAATGACAATTAAAAAACGTAATACACTTTCGAGTGCGCTAATTAGTGTTTTCTCTGTGCCATCTAAGTCGTCTTCATTAGCCCACCAGGCGACAACTGCACCAATCAACTCAACTTCTTTTAAAGCCCAGGCTAAAAGAGATCCTAACATCAAAAGCTGGGATAGTGCAGGCAACCAGAAGGCGGCAACCTTTGGCATTATTACTAATGAAGAATCCAAATTCATATCCATAGCAAGTTGCGCACTGAACTGCCAAAATAAAGCTGCAGCTGCGGCAACACCGAAGAGTCCTCGACTTTCATTGATTGTTTTCGCAGCAAGCGGAGAAAGTTTTGTGAGATTACTAAAGAGACGACTAACCAATTTCATGGCTATTAATCTTGCAATAATACTCAAAAAGAAGATGACTAAAAGAAGGCCTATCGTCCCTTGATTAAAACCCGCGTACTCGCTTCCCCAACTTGGGATTAACTTTATATATTGTTCCATTAACTTAAATTCCTATCAATCATGATGAAAAGATTTTGAACCTGTTTTTATATTTTGAAAAATAAGGTCGCCTTAAATGATACTTATGCAATTATCAAACCTAGCATGTTTTTAACTATTTTTTATCTATTACAAAATTATAAAATTTTTCAGGCGTTGGCCTTTTTTTAACTAAATAATGCAATTAACTTTAATCTTTGGCAAAAATAGAATTGTAAAAACGCGTGTCCAAGATTTCAGAAATATTTTTAGCGACCTCAACCATCTCCCAATGCTGTCTAGCCATGCTTTCATTAGGTTCTTTTATATTGTATTTATTGAATCGCCAATATGATAATGCTACTGCAGCATATTGAACAAATAACTGCAAACTTTCTTTTTCTTCTTTGGTAAGAGGCCTCTCTTTTTCATAACCACGAACAAAAGCGCGTGCTTTATTAAGGTCGATAGTGTCTCGTTTTATGCAGCAACCTAAAATTCCCATGCCCAACTCATAAACAAGATAATAATTACAAGCTTCCTCAAAATCGATAAAAGCTCTGAATGCTTTCGTGTTACTATTTGATGAATTAAAAAGAATATTATCATAGAAGAGATCACCATGGATTAAGCCTTTTGGAAGTCCTGTAAAAATATGACTTTTTAAATTAACCATTTCCTTTGACAACCACGACTCGTATTCGATATCAATATTCAAGCCTATAACAGTTGAAAAATATTCAAGCCCATAAGGATGACTTGTTGGTAAATAATCTGGTGGAGGTATATTGTTTAGCCTAGCCACTTCTATACCAACTTGGAGTAACATGGCTTCATCTAGCTCTTTAATAACATGACCCTCAATGTGTCTTTTTATCATGACAGGTTTGATTTTATTAGAGATCTTTAAGGTACTCATTCTATCATTATTTGATGTTAAAACTAAACGACTGCATGGTACATTATGAGATTCAAGAAACAATAGTAGTGCACCCATTTTAGAAATTTCTTTTATATTTTTATCATCACAAACTGTTAAAACATAACTAGAATGGTCATCTTTAAGTACGAAGCTAGAATTGCCACTACCGCCCTCCAGAGGAAAAGATTCAATAATTTTTAATTCGTATTCATCAGCTATTGATTGAATAATTTTAGGATTTAGTTTTGTGTACGTTGCCATTGGGGGTAGTTCATATTAGTTAAAACTATTGAACCTAACAATATTCTTCATCAGTGTATCGTTAAGATTTTAATGCAGTAAAAGCAAAAAAGTATTTTTAAATAAAATTTATTAAACGTAACCAAGATGAAAAAGCGTTAACTACCCTTTCAAAGGCAGAAAAAGACAGTTTATTGGTATAGCGATAAATCAGATTAATTATTTAATTGTAATGATTGTAAAACTTTACCATCCATATTTTTCAATAATACAGAAAATGTATTTTTTACTCCATCTAAATATATAGCACCATAATTTTCTTCAGTAAAAGTGTCTCCAACTCTTAAAGGACCATCTTCCTCAGAGTTTGGGTAGGATACGTTTAGGCTACTTGAAGTCATTTCTGAAATCAAATTGCCCTGTTTAGTTTTTAATTGGTAGAGCCCACCTCTATGCCTGTCACCCGAAAGTATAATCGTGTGTTCAGAATTCGAGTTATCAATAAGTTCAATCATTCGATCCCTCTCAAATGGTAAGTTATTCCAAGATTCCCAACCGTGCCCAATAGGCAAGAACTGTATAGATGATATGATTACTCTATAATCAGCGGGATTCTCCATTTTTTTTCTAAGCCATCGCCACTGTTCAGATCCTAATATTGTAAGAGAGCTGTCTTCATTTGGTAGGTAACGCTCTTTGCCAGTAGCTCCTTTTTTATCAGTTGGTTTTAAACCATCTCTAAATGTTCTGGTATCAAGAAAGATAAACTGAATTGTATTTCCTTTAAAATCTTTTAATACATCATGATACAGACCGCTTCTGGTCCTCCTGGGATCATTTGATGGGATTTTCCAAAAATCTAAAAATAGCTCTTTTGATTTTTCTTTGAATGGATAGTCTTTTCCACCATCATTTAGCCCATAGTCATGATCGTCCCAAATTGCTTCAAAAGGAAAGTCAATTTTCATCTTGCTAAAATTTTGTCTTTGACGATTGTAGGCTGACGCAAGTTCTACAAGACCCTCCGTTTTGCTGTCACCATAAACATTATCACCTATCATTAGAAAGAGGTCAAAATTTTCAGATTTTATAGCATGAAAGATTGGCATTGGTTTGTCTTGACTTAAGCAAGACCCAAACCCTATTCTCATTTGACTCGGGTTATCAGAACTGTTCTTAATATTAGTGGTTTTTTTTGAAGAGCAACCCCAAATATTTAATACTAAAAGAATGAATAAATATTTTTTCATATCTCTAAAAGTACCAACTATTTGTAACAAACAGTAAATTAAATATTGCAAAAAGGCTAATTGTAGATGCTAAAACAACTTCAATAATTCAATCTAGATTATATGTTTTACCCTCAAAAGTTCTTCGAAAAAATCGTTTGTTTTTAATAATTAACAATTCTCCATATTTTCCTTTTTTAATACTAGAGTCTACACCAATGATTTTGTTATCATACAACTGAACAACCTCTTTATTTGATGTATGCCCCACAACAATATGATTGGCATCAACCAACTTTAATATATTTGAAATATCTGTGTCTTTTAATACTCCTTCAAAATAACCACGATACCAAATCAGACTATTACTACCAAAATACAGATTATACAGATCTTTTGATTGCCCATTTTTTCTAAAATTCCTTAGTTCTTTAAGCCGCGGAATGGACTTTCTCATTGTATTATTTATTTTATCAATATTAAAACCTTCCTGAGAAATAAAATCTTCGGATATACCTCCATGAGTAAAAAGGATATCGTTTATTTTAACAATCGTTGATTTTGAACGTAACCATCTACCAATTATTGTATTATCATTATACAATTGATCGTATTCTAAATTCAGCAATTTTGAGGTAATATTGTATTTTTCATGGATATATCGCAAGTCGTTATAAAGGACCATATACTCATGATTACCGAGGAGATAATGTACCCGCCCGCCAGCATTTTTCGCTTGCATTTCAAGTTCATAAATAAACCAAAGTGTCTCATTGACTTTATCACCTCTATCAAAGATATCACCAACAATCACAAAATGACCTTTACCAAAGCTCCAATTAAGATTTTTGTCAATTATATTATTATTCTGTAATAATTCAATCAGTAAATCATATTGACCATGAATATCACTTAATGCAGCAATTTTTTTCACTCGGTTAAAAGTAGACTTCCCCGATTCATAAAGTGTGTCATACAAACTTGTTTTTAAGTTTTTTGAAATGACCTTACTATCGATTATGTTTTTTTCAATAAGTTTATTTTTTTTGATAAAAATGTAAGGTCCATCAGAAATAATTTTCTCTCCTCCAAAGCAAAACCCAGCGAATAAAATGATATGTATGTATTTTTTCATATTTAGTAAAATTAATGAAAAAGTATTACAATAAAAATAAATGGGCTTAATCATATATTAATATAACAGCTTAATAATTTGATTTTATCAGCAGGATTATATATTTACACAATGAAGCTAACGATTTTATGAAGACTACTAAAATCTAGCTTTTAAAGTAATTTTTTTACTAAAAATAAATAATACCAAGATTCAGAGTTTTTAAAATTCTAAATCTATTCTGTTTAAACTTTTACATTAAAGGGTGTGCTATGCTATTTAACCGACGCAAATGAATTTACAAGCACTACTCCGATTACGATTAACAATAGACCTATGATCGATTGCCACTGTAATGCCTGACCATAAATAGTAAAACCAAGAATTGAAATTAAAAATATACCTAAGCCAGACCAAGTTGCGTAGACAACTGCAATAGGAATAGTTTTCAGGGCGAAAGTGAGTAGATAAAAAGCTAACACATATGCTACTATTGATATAGAAGATGGAATTGGCTTTGAAAAATTTTCTGATAATGGCAGGACCATGGTACCAATGACCTCACAAAGTATAGCACCTGATAAATAAATATAAGACATATTATTTGTTACCTTTCCATTCAATTATTATTTTCAATTTACAAATTATTACTGTTAACCATTAGTGAGCATTAAACTAAAATTCTCAATCGTGGATACTATCTTAGTATAAAAAAACAAGATTATCTAGATGATGAACATATTGTTGCACATTTTTCACCATCAATAGCGGCCGAGATAATTCCACCTGCATAACCAGCACCTTCGCCGCAAGGGTATAAACCTTTTATTTGAGGATGTTCAAGTGTGTCTCGATTTCTTGGTATGCGTACTGGAGAAGAAGTCCTACTTTCAGGAGCATGCACAACTGCTTCATTTGTAAAATACCCTTTCATATGTTCGCCAATTTGTCTAAATCCTACTTGTAAATTTTTTGAAATAAATTTAGGTAGTACACTACTAATTTGAGCTGAGGTTATTCCTGGCAAATATGAAGTTTTAGGAACATTATCTGATAATATATTGTTCGTAAAATCAACCAACCTTTGAGCAGGCACTTTCTGAGTTCCGCCTGCTAGTTCCCATGACGCTTGTTCTATCTCTTTTTGAAATTGAACACCAGCTAGTGGACCATATTTTTCATATTTTGCGAAATCTTCAATTTTTAATTCTACCACAATACCTGAATTTGAAGTAGGATAATCTCTTTTAGATGGTGACCATCCATTCGTTACTACCTCACCAGGACTAGTAGCGCAAGGAGCAATTATTCCGCCAGGGCACATACAAAATGAATATACACCCCTACCTCCAATTTGTTTAACAAATGAGTAAGGAGCTGGCGGTAAAAATTCACTTCGAGTTTTGCATTTATACTGTATTTGATCAATCAATGCCTGACTATGCTCAACTCTAACCCCAAAAGCAAAAGGTTTTACCTCTATTAGAATTCCTTTGTGATGCAATAATTCAAAAATATCACGAGCGGAGTGCCCAGTTGCGAGAATAATTTTATTAGATTCAATTTTTGTTCCATTTTGTAATACAATGCCTCTAACAGCATTATTTTTAATGCTAATATCTGTTAGACGGCTATTAAAAAGTATTTCCCCTCCATATTGTAAAATGGTATCCCGAATCGATTGTATGATTTTCGGCAGTTTATTGGTACCAATATGGGGATGTGCATTCACTCTAATTTCTGGAGAGGCACCATGTCTGACCAAGACATCTAAAACCTTATTCACATCGCCTCTTTTTTTGGATCGCGTGTATAGTTTTCCATCAGAAAAAGTTCCAGCACCACCTTCACCAAAACAATAATTAGAATCTTCATCCACAACATGATTTTTAATGAGATTAGCTAAATCTTTCCTTCGAGCCCGAACATCTTTTCCTCTTTCAATAATAACAGGTTTTTTACCATTTTCAATCAATTTAAGAGCAGCAAAAAGACCAGCTGGCCCTGCTCCAACAACGATGACTTCATCTTTTCCATTGACCGTTTGATACTCCGGAAAGTCTTCTGATTTCGGCACAAATTCTTCTTTAACGTAAACAACAACCTTAAGATTTATTTTTGTTGTTTTTTGCCTAGCATCAATAGATCTTTTAATTATGTCTACATGTTTGATATCCCGATGCGGAATAGTCAGCTTTTTTGCTATATCTTCTTTCAGTAAATCTTGATTTGATGCTACTGCAGGAATTACTTGTATCTGTAATTTATTAATCACAATTCAAAGGTACAGACAATCTTTTGTGCTTAAAACTCATTTAAATAACTACCCAACATAAAAATCACTTGTGATTATTGTGCTCAATTTATTTTTGTATATCAGTGACTTAATTTCTATTAACTTGAATTAATAAAATTAAGAGAGGTTGATATGGAAAAAGTAAATCAAAGTATAATTTATCGAAATAAAGATATTGATTTAGACTGTGAGGTTTTTCGAGAACATTCAATTTTCCAATGGGATAAAAAAGAATTTGAATCTTTTAAGTCATGCGTTGACGATGCCTTAAATAGCCATAAAATGCCTGATGGTGTA
>CALKMQ010000158.1 GCA_938092125.1 uncultured bacterium | reverse complement strand
AGCGACTCCTGCTAAACCGCCCATGCCCATTTCGGTAAACTCTTCTCTATCAAATACTTTTAATGTCATTTCATCTATTTTAGAAATTTCTTCAGCAGCTTTTGCAAGATAAGTTGGTGTAGAAATATTTCCAGGGTGATTACCTAAATCTCTTGCAAAGCAAATTGCATTACCTATTGCAACACCTTTGTTTAATTCTTGATCATTACAGCCATTTATGGAGACCTCTTCCAAGATAAAAGAATCAATTGGACTTGTTTTATATTCAATAAACTGATAACTACCCAATACTGCGCCCTCACCCATTGCCTGGCAGCTATCTAATGCAGAACAAAAGCAATCGACTGTAACAGTTTTTGCTTTTTTTGTAATTGCCGCTCTAATTGCTGAGCCTGTTGCTAGTCTTACAACTTCTGAAGTTACTTTTTTTTCATCACCCAAACCTATCAATGCAAATCTTCTGTTATCATAATAAAAGAAGTTCACCTCACCAACCTTTCCTTTTACATCCCCAACATCAACACCACTTTTGATAATATTTTTTAAATCTTGAGCAAGGTCATTTCCTCCTGGAGTAAATGATTTGTCTTTGTAAACTCCAACACATATTAAATCGCTTTTAAGTTCCATCAGCGGAGTATTAACTGTTTTTAGGTTATGAATGTGAGACATTTGGTTTCCTTTTTATTCTTTTAATGACAATTTTAATATCAAAATTACTATTTGTAATTTTCCTATACAAACATACTGTATGCATAAAAAATCTAGCTTACAGAAGGTTACATGATTTTGCTTCTATATAAACAATGTCGATAATAAAAATAAAAAAAGAAGAAGTCCCCCCAATCATCTTTTTAATGATGATGTTTTTTTGCATTGTCGGATCAAGTATTACGGGTGCTAGTGCTAGAGACACATTCTTTCTTACACAGTTTGACAGATCCTTACTGCCTTTGATGTTTGCATTAGTTGCAGGATTAATGGTAGTGGTAATCTCTATTTATAACAAAATGACATCAAATCTTGATTTGGTAAAGACAATTATCTTTTCATCAGTTTTCTTTTGTATAACCCTTTTTATTATACGATTTAAATTAAATGGTTTTGTCATTCCGCTATTTTATGCTTGGACCGACGTAATCATATCTATTACAATTTTTCAATTCTGGTTGCTTGCTAGCGAAATATTCAATCCTCGCCAGGCCAAACGTCTCTTTAGCGTTATCGGAATTGGAGGGTCAGTCGCGGGAATTAGTGCCGGGTACTTGATGAGACCTTTTGTATTACAATTTGGCGCTGAAAATTTATTAATACCTACTATTATATTTATTGCTTTAATAGGCGTTTTCGCAGCCTTCTTAAACCCATTCAGGGCAAAAAAAGAAAATGACATTAAAGAAAAGACAAATAATAAAACCTCTAAAAATATTTTTGATCCTTATCTAAAATCAATTTTAGTAATGGTATGTGCCGCAGCTATTTGTTCGAGAATAATAGAGTATCAATTTAAAATTACAGCTGCTACCACTTATTCATCATCAGCTGAGCTTGCATCTTTTTTTGGCGAATACTATATGTACTTAAATGGAACAACATTAATAATGCAACTTTTTCTTACAGGTTTTATATTACAAAGGTTCGGGATTTTAGGGGGACTAATTATTATGCCTCTCGGACTAGTAGTAGGCTCGATGTCTTTTTTAGCTCTGGCAAATCTATCGAGTATTTTTATGGCTCGCCTTTTTGATCAGGCTTTTAAATTTTCTATTCAAAGTGCATCAAATGAAATGTTGTGGACTACCATACCAAAAAATAAGGCACGACGCGCAAAACCAATTATTGATTCATCAATAAAATCTGTAGCAGAAGGCATAATTGGTTTAATCATTTATATAATTATAGCAAATAGGTTTTTAGAAGACACACAAATATATCTACTAAGTTTTCCTGTGATAATCGTAATAATATTATGGCTTTTAAATAATTTGAGAATTAAAAGAAATTATATTTCATCAATTGAACAGGCAATAAATCGTCGTCATCTCAATTTAAAAGACATTCAATTTGATGTAACAGATAGTCATATTATCAGTACAATTGATAAAGCTCTTAAATCTGGTGATTTTAATAAGCAATCATTCGCACTAGATTTGGTAAAAAACATGAAATGTGAGATGTGGAGCGAAACTTTAAATAGTTTATTAGCTTCAAAAAATAAAGATTTACAGAAACAAATAATGCTACTTGCTCTAGAAAGGAACAATTTTCTTGATAATAAAATACTAATTAAATTATCTGAACAAGTTGATGAAGTTGGCGCATTAGCAATTACATTACTTCCTGATATATTCATTCAGAATAATATTAATTTATTTTTGAAAAATATTAACTCTACTGATGCACACATTTCAGCAGCCTCATCGGTAGCGATGCTAAAGCAAAACCCTAAGGATTTAAAAGCCAGAAAAAAATTAAATCAATTTCTTGATGTCAAGGATGAAAAGACAACTGCTCTAGCGTTAAATTATTTAAGAAACTCAAGTGAACTGCTACCTAAAAACATATTAAATAATTTATTACATCATCGTTCATTAGAAATAAGTAAATCGGCACTGAATGTAGCCGGCAAGCGTCTTAACAACTTTTATCTTCCAGCAATCATCTCAAATTTAGAAAATATAAAATGCACTATGAAGACGAGGGAAATTCTCAAACTTTATAATTATAAAATTGTTATCAAGCATCTCGAAGAGCAAATAAGTTTAAACAAAGATAATAAAAATTTAAAAAAAGGGATTATACGATGTTTGGCAGGTTACACAGATGATCAAGTGATTCAAATAATTAAAAAACATTTAAAAGTAAATAATATCAATATTTCTATTATTTGCTCAGAATCATTATTAAAAATTGCAAAAAACAGATCAAAAACATTTTCTTTTGAGGATTATTTTTTTGATACTATTAAAAATTTTACGCATCAATATTTTAAACTTCATTGCTTTCGAATTTCAATAGCGGATAATAAAAGCACATTTTTTATCAAAGATCAGATAGATTATGAAATGGGGAGATACCTATACATAATTCTAAAGGTTGTTACTCTTAAAATTCCAAACTCCCCAATAGATTCTCATATTAAAAATATAATTAAGAACAATGATAAGGACTTACCATATATACTAGAGTTTCTTGAGACTTCATTTAGTAAAAAAACATTAAATCTATTGATGCCAATGATTGATCCAGAAAATAACTATAAAAATGAAAAAATTCATAATCAACTAATTAATAATCCTTTGAATAGTTGGATAAAAAACTGGTCAGAATCTGATAACAATTGGAAATCAGCAATAAGTATAGATTATAGTCTAAAACATAATAAAGAAATAATTAATAACATTGATTGGTCTAAGGTTGTTTCTAACCCTATTCTTTCGCAGGTTTTAGAAAACTGCGATAATAAGGGGACATCTATTCCATTAGAAAAGTTCCAAAACAAGACGGAGAAAACTATGTTTACAATTCTAGAAAAAACAATCTTGCTAAAAACTGTTGATCTTTTTCAAGATATACCTGGAGAATTATTGTCACAAGTTTCACAAATTTCTAAAGCGAAAAACTATGATAATGGTGAAACAATTTTTAGAGACGGAGATGTTGGAGATTCTATGTTCATAGTACTTGAAGGTAAAATATCAATAACTAAGGGCGATAAAGAGATAGCATTACTAGATAAAGGTGCTTCTCTTGGAGAAATGGCATTATTAGACAACGAAAATAGGTCTGCAAATGCAATAGCAAAAGAGGACTCAATCCTGCTTAAAATCAATCAAGATGTTTTTTATGAATTAATGGAGAGTAATGCTGATATAATGAAACAAATCATTAAATTACTCACCGGAAGAATTAGAACAGCAAATGCTAAACTTGAATTGAACCTTTAATCAGGCTTTCAACTACACTAGGGTCGGCCAAGGTTGAAATATCTCCCAGACTATCTACATCATTCTCAGCAATTTTTCTTAAAATCCTTCGCATAATTTTGCCTGAACGCGTTTTTGGAAGAGCAGGTGCAAACTGCATTTTGTCAGGTTTTGCATGTGGTCCTATTTCTTTAACAACTGAGCTTATTATAGATTCAAAAATTCTTTCAGATGAATCTACGCTTGTCATTAGCGTCACAAATGCATAAATGCCTTGTCCTTTGATATCATGAGGAAATCCAACTACTGCTGCTTCCGCAACACCATTTGCTTTGCCTATGGCGCCTTCAACTTCAGCTGTTCCAATACGATGTCCAGAAATATTTAATACATCATCTACTCTTCCAGTAATCCAGTAATAGCCATCTTTATCTCTTTTTGCTCCATCTCCAGTAAAATAATAACCTCTAAATTGCGAAAAATAAGTATCGAAAAATCGTTTATGATTCCCATAAATCGTTCTCATTTGCCCCGGCCAAGAAGTTTTTAATGCTAGCAAACCTTGCGTATTATTTCCTTTAATTTCCTCACCTTCATCAGATAATAGTACAGGGTTTATGCCAAAAAAAGGTAATGTAGCAGAACCTGGCTTTGTCGGGGTTGCAGCAGGCAAAGGTGAAATTAATATACCGCCCGTTTCTGTCTGCCACCATGTGTCAACAATCGGACAATTTTCTTTTCCAATAATTTTATTATACCATTTCCATTCAGGTTCTTTGATTGGCTCTCCAACAGTTCCCAAGATTCTTAAACTACTTAAATTTTTAGATTCAACCCAGGTATTACCCTCTTTCATTAAAGCTCTTAAAGCAGTGGGAGCAGTATAAAACTGATTAACTTTATGTTTATCCACAACATCCCAAAACCTTCCGAAATCTGGATAATTTGGTACGCCCTCAAACATAATGGTTGTTGCTCCGTTTGACATTGGACCATACACTATATAAGAGTGCCCAGTAATCCATCCTATATCTGCTGTGCACCAATAAACATCATTCTTCTTATAATCAAAAATTATTTCATGAGTATAAGATGCATATACTAAATAACCACCCGAGGTATGCAAAACACCTTTAGGCTTTCCTGTAGATCCAGAAGTATACAAGATAAAAAGAGGATCTTCGGAGTCCATTTCTACGGGTTCACAATCTTCAGTAGCATTCATAGTTTCTTCGTGCCACCAGACATCGCGACCATCAACCATTTCAATGTTCACGCCAGTTCTTTTTACTACCACTACAGAATCAATCGATGGTGTATTAGTTAAGGCTTTATCAGCATTCTCTTTCATAGGAATATTGTTTTTTACACCTCTAACACCAGTATCTTGCGTAATAAGAATTTTACAAGATGAATCATTAATTCTATCGCGTAGAGAGTCCGCACTGAAAGCACCAAAAACAACTGAATGAACTGCGCCTATTCTACAACAAGCTAGCATTGCAATTGATAGTTCAGGAATCATTTGCATATATAGGCAAACACGATCTCCCTTTTTAACGCCTAAAGATTTTAGAACATTTGCGAATTTTTTTACTCTTACTAGAAGCTCTGAATATGTGTATTTTTTATCTTCTGATGGGTCGTTTCCTTCCCATATTATTGCAGTTTTATCGCCATTTCCTGATTCTACATGACGATCAAGGCAATTATAACTGACATTAAGTTTTCCATTTAAATACCAACTAATTTTGGCTTTATTATAATCAACATCACTTACTTTGTCCCATCTTTTGTACCAATCAATCCTATCAGCAACCGATGCCCAAAATTGACCTGGGCCTTTGATTGATTCTTCATATATTTCATTATATTTATCGATTGAATTGACATGTGCATTTTCAAGCCATTTTGAAGTAGGAAAATATGTATTATTGTCTCTTACCATTATTGATTTACCTTTATTTAAGCATTTGATTATGGGTGCATTTTGTATACAGGCCATCCACCTGCTGCTTTACAGCGACCATAGTGAATTCGGCGACACATGCTAACCTTCTATCATCATGCCTACCTTCAGCGTATGCTTGGACATGTACTTTTATAGAAGTTTTTCCTAGTTTTGTTACCACTGCTTC
>CALKMQ010000157.1 GCA_938092125.1 uncultured bacterium | reverse complement strand
TTTTTTTATTATTCATTATTGATTCCTACCATGGTTAAATGACGGACTTCTATTAACAACTTGATTCTGGATAATATTATTTGCTTTTTGAGGAGTGAGATAACGAATGTCATAACTGCTATATTTCAAGCCTTTAAGTCTTATTCTCATTTCTTGAGTAATCATTATTGGGATAGAAACAGTTTTATTTATTGCTTTATTTTTTGTTTTTGTTTTGTAATAGGCCGACTCAAGACTTTTTACGGTGATAATTCTATTATCTGATTTAATCTTTCTAATTGATGCCTTGTAAGCATCTCTGTAAGTATCATATTCACCATTATTTTTTTTTACTCTGCAATTCTGGGCAATTTTCCATAAGGGTTCTTTTTTTTGTAGCTTTTGAATAACTTTTTCTCCAATGACTATTTAAATCTTTGCTTTCGGAAACGTTTCTAGAAAAACATCTAGCTCATGATACCCAAAGTACATATTGCCAATCAATTTTATAACTTCTTCAGTGAGCATAATAGCTTGATTTTCTATCTCATGATGCCTAGTATCTTTGCTAATTACAAAAGATGTTCCATCCATAGAAATAAGTTCGTTTAAATTTTTATTAAAATGTATATCAGTATGGAAAAAATATCGCAGTACATATGCACACGTTTTATTTGTGCCAGGGTAAATAGTATCAAAATCTGCCTCGAATTCTAAGTTCGTCTTAAGTATCCGAGTTTTCTTTTTAAAAGCAACATTTTTTCTTTTACCTAAGGCACCTAACATACCAGTTTCCTTTTTAAAATAGTTTTGCGAAACCAACCACGTAGGCAATAAAACCCAAAAACATAAAATATATGCTGATAACTGTCTCATGCCATAATAGTTTTACAAAAAATAATTATTTTTAAACTCTTTTCGTATTTCATATAAATCGTGAATAATATTATTTAGTTCTGACCAAAAATGTCTACTATGATTCTTTATCTTAGTATGCATCAATTCATGAAGTATGATATAGTCTTGTAATCTTTGTGGCAGATAATTCACACATATGTTAATTCTTATATCATTATTATAACTGCAACTCCCCCATCTACTTTTCATACGTCTTATAGAAATTTTATTATGCCTGAATTTATATTTTAGGGATAAATGTTTTACTCGGTTGATGATAGCTTCTTTTATTTGCAAGATTTCCTCTTTTGATTCTTGCTCACTTTTTTCATAGAGGCATATAGATTTTGAAATTGAGAATTTTTGAATCTGCTTTTGTAGCCATGACTCTTTTTCTTCTGCAAAATTTTGAGCTTCCTCAAAACTAACCCCAACCGGAACGGCCACACGGATTTTCGAGGGCGGCTTAATGGACATGCGGATATGCTTCGCTCGATTACTTCTTTCTAATAAAACCGGACCGACGGTTGGTAAGGTTATTAAGATTGATTTATTAACCATTAAGAGATGATGTTTTTATAATTTCGTTTCCTTCTTCATCCCACTTTTTCATCAGAGCCACATTGCCTTCATCATCATACCTAATTATAAGCTTTTTAGATCCATTTTTATGCCACTCTCGATATTGCCTATGAAAACCAAATTCCCATACCGTTTCATAACTCATTAATCCATTCTCATCCCAACCAATCCAGGCTCCATGTTTCCTACCCTTTTTATCGTATTCTTCACGGCTCCATTTTCTTATTCCTTTACCATGCTTAACATGATTTGTAATTGACCGAATATTTCCATTTATATATGTCTCTGTATGAGTAACTCTACTACTTTGTGGAAAAGTGCAAGAGAATAAAAAAACTAAAAATATATAAATTTTGCAACTCATAATATTTACTCAAAAATCGAAAGAAATATTTGGCCATAATAAATACTTTGAGGGTCACCATATTCTAGAATTGAGTCCTTAATGATATTCTCATTTCGTGATACATACCCATTATACAAGTTTTTGCCACGGTATTTAACGACTATTTTTTTATCCATATCAATAAGTTTATCATTTAATTGTATAATTACACTAGATACGGTAGAACTATTAATATTTATAACCTGGCCAGAGATCTCCACATCAATCAAATCACCCACTGATGGATTTATATTCTTTAACCAATAGAATCTTCTATGCAAAACGTCGTCCTGCCTCCAAATTATTTTACCTGGATATGGATTGCGGATAAAGTCGGACATCCAAATTAATGCTGAAGCTTCAAGGTTATCCATCCAATGCGGTTTGCCCTTGTAAATTTTTACAAAATGTTCATAGCCTCCTGGATCATTTTTTTGTAAAACTTTTAATTGGTCACCCCAATCCATAGCAACTTTATTTCTATTATAAAGATGGTCAAGTTCACCCATATGTATTGAAAAAGGAATATTTCTTAGGCCTAGTGGGCTTGCCTCATTAGGATGTCCGGCACTCATTGCCGCCGCTGCAAATCTATCTGCCATTCTTGGAGCTAACTGATATACTCCGTCACCACCAGCAGAACGCCCCATAAGATAGATTTTATTGGGATCAACATCATGAAAGGCAATCATATTTTGAATAATTCTATTAAAAAAAGTATCTATGTGGCTTTGGTGCCACATATTCCATGTATTCGTTGGTGACCTAGGTGTAAATAAAATACCATTCTTTAATTCATATAACGCCTTATGACGATTCCAATTCCTATCGTTTTCATCCTTTGTTGTTTCGCCACCGCCATGAAGATTAAAATAAAGTTCCCATCCATTATCAGGTTTATCACCAAAAAATTTTAAATCAAATTTTATTTCTCTATTATTGATTTTTATCAAACGAGCTTTCATTTCTGAATCTCTTTTTAATAGCATACTGTTCTTAAAGTCAGTATATAGTTTTTTTTCTACTCTTTGTGATTCAAGTTTGCTTAAAGAATTTTGATCAAAATAGTTATTACTACCTCGACCAATGATAAAATTAAATAGTAGGAGAAAAATTAGATATCTTTTCATAAATATTTCTATTTTGCTATACAACCTGTCCTGCAGCCCAGCCTGATGACCACGCCCATTGAAAATTATATCCTCCTAGCCACCCTGTTACATCTACAGTTTCACCGATAAAGTATAGACCAGAATGTTTATTTGATTCCATGGTTTTCGAACTTAGTTCATTCGTATCCACACCGCCTGTACACACTTCTGCAGTACGCATACCTTCGGTACCGCTAGGTTTTATTTGCCAATGATTTAAATTATAACCAAAAATTTGTAAATCTATTTTTTTTATTTCACCCATTGTGGTATTTGCTATTTTTTTGACGCTAAGAGTATCACCAAATCGTTCAGCTAACCTTTTTGAAAAAAAATCACTTAAGATTGTTTTTAATTTTGACTTTCCTCGCTCTTGTTGCATTGTTACTAAATATTCAGATGCATCTAAATTCGGTAGAAGATTTATTTCAATTGCATCTCCTTTTTTCCAAAAAGAAGATATTTGCAAGATGGCTGGGCCACTCAATCCTCTGTGGGTTATAAGAATATTTTCATTAAAACTTGTTCCGTTATAACTAACAATTGCGTCTAAAGACAAGCCAGATAAATTCTTAAAATAGGTATCAATATCTTGCTGATGAAATGTAAAAGGCACTAAACCAGGTTTAAAAGAAACTGATTTCAAACCAAATTGCTTCGCTACACTTATTCCAAAATCTGTTGCTCCCATTTTAGGGATACTTGGCCCTCCAGTTGCTATTACAAGTGATTTTGTTTGATAATCACCACAATTAGTTTGGACTATATATTCTTTTTCTTTCTTAATTGAATTAGTTTCAACATTTAGTTCAATATGAGCTTTACTACAATTTTTATGAAGCGCACTAAGAACTGCTCCAGCTTTTTGATCACAAAATAGTTGACCTAATTTTTTCTCATTCCAAGTCAAATTAAAAGATTCTAGCATTGATATGATATCCCATTGTGTATAACGAGACAATGCTGATTTACAAAAGTGCGGGTTATTAGATATATAGGCATGAGGTTCGATATTTAAATTTGTAAAATTACATCGTCCCCCACCAGATATAAGAATTTTCTTACCAGCTTTGTTTGATTTTTCGAGGATAAGAACACTGCGATTTCTTTTTATCGCTTCTGCCGCACACATAAGACCAGCTGCGCCCGCACCAATGATAATTACATCATAAAGCTTCAAAAAATTATCCAAAAATGCATAAAAAATTTCATTTTAGTTATTATCAAATCATTTAATAAAACAGGCATGAGATTGAAAAGAATTCCAATTTTTCAATATCAATCCTCCATATATTTTGAAAATTGTCTTTTTGCTAACTCAGCAGTATTTGCATTTATTATCAAAAAACCCTTGTAGCCATTTTTTTCTAAGTAATCTTTATACAAACTATTTCCACGGACACCAATATAAACACCGATACCAGTACTTATAACAGGTATGATGCTTTCAGGAAGACCAAGCAATAATATTAATGTGGAAAAAACGAAAATTTCAACAGCTTTTAAATAAAGCCCTTTATAAACTAACCATAATCCTGAGAATAAAAAGGCAAACCATGACCAACCATGTTTTACCAACTCAACGGTATTCATTGAGTTTTTATAAACAACAAAAATTTTGTTACCAGACCCAATAGATTCTAGGCTGTTGTCAATATTTTCTTTAAAAATCAATAATATTCACCATGTATATTTCATTAACAATTTATTTAATAAACTCTTCATGCATTGCCTTTAAGAGAGATTTTTTATGATAAGATGGAACGTCTCCTGCAAGTTGCCAAAACATTATACCCGCTAAATTTAAGTTTTTTCCTTCTACAACTTTCTGAACTGCAACTTTAGTACCATTAAAACCGTAAACTTTATCTCCTGAATTATTTTTATTATGTATAATAAAATTTAACGTATCTGAAATAGCAGGATTCATTTCAATAACCTGCTTGTAAAATAACCACTCCGAACCCCAGCCTGCTCGAGCATAAAATGGGATACCTGTTACAATCTTTTTATGTGGTATACCAAATGTTGTCCAATATGCTACAGAGCCATTTACGCCAAATACAGACTCAAAGGTGGCGTGCTTCTCCCCAAGATCATTATCATAATTCATTAGAGAAACCCAATCTAGATAATTCCACCAACCGTTTTGTGGAAAATGTGCTATTTGTTTCTCATCTGAATACCAGATACTATTTGCATTTAAAATAGCTGCAGTAAATATTTTATTTCCTTTGCCAAATTCAATATCTAATGCTTCACGAAATTCTTTAATAAAAACGATGTAATAATTTGTGATTGCATTATTTATTGCTTCCATCTCTGCTTTATCATTTATCCAAGATGGTTCCCAATCGCAATCAAATCCATCTAGATTATGTTTAATCATAAAATCAATAATATTTCTTATCAGATTTTGTCGATTTTCTTTAATGCCCATTAATTTAGAAGTCACCTTAAACTCCCCCCCTCCAAATGATATCAGAACCTTAACATTATTTGAATGAGCAGCCGCAATAACCTCATCAATATTTTCCCAACCATTTGTTATTTTAATATCTCCATAAGAATTCACAGCGCGCAAGAATGAAATTGAGACATGTGTCATCTTTTTAAATTGATTTGTCGTTGGCTTATAACCCTCTATTAAGTACCCCATCATAACTGAGCTAGGATCGATAGGATTCGTTTGATAATTACCCTCTGTTGCTATTAATACTGAAGGCGGTTCAATATCGAAAGATATTAGAGATTGACCATTTGAATCAGCAGAATCAGTTTTTTGTTTCAGACTAGAGCCACAAGAAAAAAACATGAATCCTAATACGGCAATAACTATGTATTTTTTCATTACTTCAAAAGTAACATTTTTTTTGTTTGACTCAAATTACCAGCGCGAACTTCGTAAAAATATACTCCCGCCGGTACTGGTGCATTATTTTGATTTGTTGAATTCCATTGGACCGTTTTATATCCTGCATACTGCAGACTGTTCACAAGCGTTTTTACGGTTTTTCCCGTTAAATCATAAATTGTTAAGTAAACAAAACTACTTTTCGGCAAATCATAACTTATTGAGGTAGTTGGATTAAATGGATTAGGATAGTTTTGGGTTAGTTTAAATTTCTCAGGAGTATTGGTTATATTTGGGATACCTAGTTCTTGATTTTCACATGCACTGGTGTCTAATCCTACCCGATGCCATTTCCATTCACTGTTTGTCGGGTCTATAAGGGATACAACACTTCCATCGCATTCAAATGTGGCAAATCGTTGCCAAGTGTTTCCAAAAAAAATATCAACAGTTAGCGTATCATTAATAAACGTATATGGATTTGGGTTAGGAATGGCATCATTTAAATCCAATGAATTCCAATAAGTTGAATCACACCCATTCGTGTCACTAGAACAATAGTAAGTGTATCTTAAATCATTGATAAACTCATACATCGTGTTGGCTGGTACACCTTCAATCAAAGGTGCTAACCATCTTCCTTCAATAGGGGATGACAATGGAGCGCAATTTGAAGTATCTTGAGATCCAGTTGACGACTCAATGCAAGAAGGGTATCCTGGACAAAATTGGTTTCCCGCAAAATCATATAGCTGATCGCTTGAACCGGCGTTGCCCCATTCTATTGGAAGGTCACAGATACTACTAGGAAGAGTACCGATAAACTGATTGTTTGATATATCAAGAGCGTTATACGATGTAGAGCTATTATGTGCAGTTGTGACCACACCTTCAAGCGATATCAAATTACCGATCTCTGCTACAATTTCGCCAGAAAGCGCATTATCGCTTAAATCAAGTGATAATAAATCCTGTAAACTATACAATTGAATTGGGAGGTTACCGGTTAATTGGTTTGAAGAAAAGTCAATTGATTTAAGCTTACTTAGGTTTCCTATGTTTTCAGGAATTTGCCCACTAAGCATATTATTTGAAAGATTTAAACCATGTTCAAACACTGTTCCAAGCATTGCCCCTCTGACCCCACCTTCTAAATTTGTTAAACTTAGAAGCTCTAATGGGATTTCACCTGTTAATTGATTTGAGCTAAGATTAAGAGAAAATAAACTATCAAGATTTCCAATTTCGGGAGGAATACTTCCTGAAATTTGATTATTTGATAAATTAAGAGTAACCAACTTTGTTAGGTTGCTAATTTCAGAAGGAATAGGCCCTGAGATATTTGAATAGTTAAGAGAAAGTAGTCTAAGATTAGTTAGACTGAATATTTCTTGAGGAAGCACAGAAGCCGTGTCTGGTATTAAAATAGGAAACCCTAAATGAGTGGTATTATCAATTGAATAGCATTCGCCCCAAATCTCAACACCTTCAGTGCTATCAGCTGCATAACAATCTACATCTACTGGTGTCTCCAACGCACCTTCATCTATCCATTGTGCGATTAAATTTATATCTGATTGAGATAATGATGAACCATTCTTTGGCATAAACTGCTGATTACTTTCAGGGAGTATTATTCTGTTGTACAGTTCACTATTAGAATGATTAAAAGAGACTACTGTATTACCACTTGAACCACCTTGAATTACTTCTGCAAAAGAAGATAAATCTAATGAACCTGCATAGGTACCACCATTCACATGGCAACTTGTACAATTACTATTAAATATCGGCTGTATTTGCGTGGCATAATCCACCTGACAAAACAAACCTGAGAATAACAGCATAGGTGATAAGTATTTTTTCATTTAATAACCCTATAATTATTTTATTTTTTTAAAACGTATTTTAAAGTAGTTATAAAAGCAAAAATAGGGTGATTATGGACCACCCTATTCTCTACTCATGAAAATCCGTCGAAATTCACATCAATAAATTAGTCAATTTTTGTAACGACTATAGAAATTTTTACCATTTACAAATAAAAGACTTTTAAGCTTTGAACAAACATTAATAGAAAATTAGATATTTGAACTTTTGCATTTAAAAAATGCATTTATCGAAAATATGATACCCTCACTTATTCAAAAGTTTTTACATATTGAATATATTTTTCTTTTTTTACATTTACTTTATTCCAAGTATCCTCTAAAATGAAATTTATTTTCTTATCAATAATAGATTGTATGTGCTCTCGGTAAGCTCTATATGCATAATAATCTGTTTTTGAAAAAGTATTTACTTTATTTTGAAAGTAAATAACAGGATTGAGGAAAAAATAACTTTTTATAAATTGATTTTTATCTTCGCTAGATTTTTCAATTTGAACAGCAACCTTTTTATTTAGCTCATTTACTAAAGCAGATATACATTTACCTACAATACTTCTATCTACAGTTGTATCAGCAGCATATTTAGTATTTTTTAAATTGGGAAAAGACTCAACTAACTTAGATTGGTGTACATCAGTTGAAAGTTCGAATATTGCATATTTTTGATCTCGACTAGCATCAAGATAATCAGTCATGTAATTGGTCGGATGCTTTAAAGATGAAAATTGATGAAATGCACCTGGAATAATGATACAAAGAATTAGCCATGTAGAAATCATTTTTAAAGCTTGATCTGGACTTCCATTTCCTGAAAAATTTATTGTATAAAAAATAGTAAACCAAATTAACACATATATAAAAATCAAAAGTAACAGATTAAAAAAGCTAGTTATCTCATTTTGAAAAACACCGGACAACAAACCATAAAATGAAAGAATACTAAATAACAAAATAATCAACATAATGAAGTAAAATAAAAAGCGAGCCATTAACCAGTTTTTTTTCGTTACGTTACTTAGATAAATTAATTTATTGAAGTTCATATCTCTTTCTAAACCACCAACATTAAACAACATAATAATTAACAAAATGGGTGTTAGGTATATAAGAACAAAATTAAAATCTAATGTCCCAATAGAAAGACGTTCTGGATTTGCAATTTCTTGCGCAAGGTCATTATCAAAAGTTGTACTCCAGTTTGATACTTTTTTGTAATACCCGTATTGCTCAGATTGGCCTAAACTAAATACCATCATTGAAGAAGGGTA
>CALKMQ010000156.1 GCA_938092125.1 uncultured bacterium | reverse complement strand
TCTTTCTGATACCTTTTCAGCTCGCCCATGTATAGAATTCATCTTTTTAACCAATGAACCAAACTGATTTTTATTATTTATAAAATTCTCGGATTGAGAATCAATTTTAGTTTTAAATATTGTCATACACCTAACCTATCTAATCGAACTAAAGTTATCTTTTGCTATTTTACTATAAATGAATTCTGGAATTGCAATTTTTGCATTTAAAATATATTGAGCATAAGCCTTGCCTTGAGGGTCAAGAAATAAGCTCGACATCCCTCCACCTCCTAGACTATTCTTTACAAGAAAATTCAAGCCATTTATCTTTGGTAGCTCCCAACAAACAACAGATTTTTCAGTACAATTTTTAAAATAAGAAGATATTTTTTCTGAAGTCAAAGACTTTTTTATATATGAAAAATATTCAGAATTTCTAGCAATAATACCAACGTTTACATGATTACCTTTATCCCCACTTCTAGCATATGCTAAATTTATTAAACGGGTTTCAAAACTATAATCGCTAGTATTACCACCTAACTTCGCATGCGATATATTTGAAGAAATATTTAATTTGTCAGTATTGGCGATTTCAACGGATTTCAGGGTCTTATTAAAATCAATTTGACAATTCACTTTCTTTTTATCTAACATAAAAGAAAATAAATTAATTGAAGGAGAAATTGATGGCCGTCCGCCTAAATAGTTCATTATACCCGGAGCCATACCAGTAGCCGCTTGAGCTATCTCCCTAGATAATATAATAAGTGCATCTTTTTCCTCATGCCTCGCAGCAAATCTTAATACCACTTCATTGCTACCATTGAAATTATCATAGTCGTTGATATCTTCAGATCCTATCACAGAAACATTTATATCTTTATATGCAGAAAAATTTTGTTCAGCAAAAATATCTTGAGTCCTTTTTAAAATAGAATCACCAACAGAATATGCTTTTTTTACAGCTTTTGGACCACCAATAACTAAAGTTGCAACAGTTTTAAAACCGTCTTGGTACGTTGCAGATACTTTATAGAAATTTGAAGGCCTACTACCTTTCGCTCCTTTTACCGAAACGACATCGTTGCCTTTATCTTTGATGGAAACATTTGTAAAATCACATATAACATCGGGAAGGAGGTAACTACTAGGATTTCCAATTTCATACAAAAACTGTTCTGCAACTGTTCCAAAATTGACAACTCCTCCAGTATTTTTAGGCTTTGTGACGATAAAGTCACCATTTTTTTCTACTTCTATAATTGGAAACCCAATATTATCAAACCTTTCTACAGATTCCCAATCAGTAAAGTTTCCACCAGTACATTGAGCTCCACACTCAATTATGTGCCCAGCTAGACTACCACTAGCAAGAAGGTCATAGTCATCAACTTTCCAATCAAATTCATACATTAAAGGACCAAGCACTAAAGCACTATCAACGCATCTGCCAGTAATTACTATATCGGCTCCAAGCTTTAAGGCTGCTTTTATTCCTGGAGCGCCTAAATACGCATTCACACTTAATAAGTTTTCTGGAAGAACCTCATTTGTATCAATCTCTTTGATATTACTTAATCTCAAATCGTTTTCAAGATGTAAAAGGTCGTCACCTTCAAGTATTATAATTTTTAGGTCTACGCCTCCTTTTTTTGCTTCATCAAGCAGTGCGTTTCTACATGCTTCAAGATTAACTCCACCAGCATTACTTATCACTTTGATATTCTTTTCTTTAATTTTTTTTATTAAAGGACCAATATGATTTATAAAATCTTTAGCATAACCATGACTATTATTTTTCAATTTTGCACCTGCTAAAATTGACATTGAAACTTCTGCTAAGTAGTCAAAAACTAAATAATTAATGTTGCCATTGTTTACTAATTGAGGGGCAGCAATATCTGTGTCACCCCAAAAACCTGAAGCACAACCTATTTTAACTTTTTTTTTCAAATACTATAACCTTTCAAACACTATTTGATTAATTATACAAAAAAATATGCACCCAAACATGATAAAATCAATTTCGTTAAATATCTGTAATTATCAATCGCTTAGATATATTTTTAAAATAAATAAAATAATAAAATATTTAAGAAAATAGTTCATTTATATCTTTTACTCTATTAAAAAAAGAAGGCACTAAAAAACGACTACCTAAGGAATCAAATAAATCATTTGATTTTACTTTAAATTTATCTATGCCATAATTTTCAATATATGAAAAAACTCCTGGTTTTGGAAACCCCCAGCCATACACACTGCCTACATTGGCATCAGCTAAAGAATTAAGAACCCCTTGATCATAACAATTCAGAGCTTCAATTACTTGAGAGAATATCAAACGCTCGCACATAATGTTTTTAGAAATTTTTGTACGTTTTGATGTGATTTTTGTACCTAAACCAGACCATAGTTTTTTCACTCCATTTTCAGGATAATCATAAAACCCTTTCTTGTTGACTCTTCCAAATCGACCAAATTCATTAATCATAAGACTAAGTACTTCATCCCATGGATCTTGTAAAAGTTTTGGTTCTTTACTATCAGTATTTTTTCGTTCTTGATTTCGAATGTTAAAAGCAACCTTCAAGCTAATCTCATCAAGGACAGCTAGGGGCCCAACAGGGAAGCCTGCTTCTTTACCTGCTGATTCTATAGCATGAGCGTCATTCCCTTCGTGAAGTAAAGCCATCCCTTCCAATGCATATTTCATGAAAACACGGGTAGTAAAGAAACCAGGGCCATCATTTATAACTATAGGTATTTTTTTAATTGCAGCAATAAAGTCTAACGTTCTAGCCAAAGTATTAGAACTTGTGTTATCATTTTTAATAATTTCAACAAGTTTCATCTTATGAACTGGAGAAAAAAAATGGATGCCAATAAAATTTTCTGGACGAACGGATACTGTTGCCAGCTTAGAGATTGGAATGGTCGATGTGTTTGAGGAAAAAACCCCACTACTTTCCATTATTTTTTCAACAGCGATAGTTACGTCGTTTTTTAGCGCTATATCTTCATAGACTGCTTCAATCACTAAATCACAACCTTCTAAGTCAGATACATCAGTTGATACTTTTATACTATCCAAACACTTTTCCATTTGACTATTTGAAAATAAGTTTTGCCTAATATTCATTTTAAAAATTTCTTCAATTTTTGAATAAGCAGTTAATACATTTTCCTTTGAGTTATCAATTAAAACAACTTTAAACCCGTAATAAGATGAAACATAAGCAATTCCATGTCCCATTAGTCCAGATCCAACAATGCCAATCTTTGTGAATTTTGATTTTGAGGATTCTAAGGGTCTTAAAGATTTACTCTTAACTTCCTTTAAAAAATTTGAAAAAATATCTTTTGTCATCAAATGTTAGACTTTTTTTAAAACACTAAATAATTTCATTTACTTTTTCCATGTTTTAATACAATCCTACCAATTTGCTCACCCTTAAGCATCTTTTCTATTTCGGGAAACAGTTCATCAATAAGAACTGTTTTATGTAATGACTCTAAATTGTTTAATTTCCAGTCTGATCCAAATAATTTCCATATTTTAGATTTTTTATCAATTGAAGTTTCTGCAGAATCAATGCCAACCAATTGATTAGATCTGAGAATGAATGGATACACGTTTGCATCAAAATTTGGACTCCTTACATTCCCGCAGCATGCAATAACCCCACCATATTTCATGCTAACAATTAAAGCCGATAAAATAGAACCTCCAACAACATCAATTGCAAAACTCCAGATACTTTTGCTTAGCGGTTTTTTTGTTGAATCAACAAGTTCACTAACAGAAATAACTTCGTTAGCTCCAATCATCATTAAATATTCTTTCGAATCTATGCTACTTGTTATTGCAGTTACATCGGCTCCAATCATATTTAGAAGCTTAATTGCTATAGTACCTACTCCTCCAGTAGCACCTGATACAACAACTTTTTTACCTGCAATATCATTTTTTTTTATAATCATTTCAATGCATAGCCCAGCTGTAAGACCAGCCGTTCCAATAATCATTGATTCTACACTTTGAAGTCCTTTTGGAAGGTGGCAAACCCATTCCTTTGGCACACGAATATATTCTCCAAAGCCACCAGCGGTATTCATTCCAAGGTCATACCCCGAAACAATAACTTTTTCTCCAACATTAAATTCCGAGACAGATGATTCCTCAACGATACCAACAGCATCAATTCCGGGCGTGTGTGGATAGTTTTTTGAAACACCTATGTTCCCAGAGAATGAAAGAGCATCCTTATAATTTAAAGAACTGTATGATACTTTTATTAGCAAATCATTCATTGGTAGGTCAACGATATTTTTTTGTTTAATACTTTGGCTAAATGCACCTGTAGTGTTTTTTTCAATTACTACAGCTCTAAATTTATTTTTATTTATCAAATTTTTATTTAATTCTTAAAGAGTTAATTAAGTTAATAACTTATTAATAGATTTCTCGCGACCTCTTACTTTTAAATCAATGTATTTATCTCCATAATTAGTATCTATAATTTCTGCCTGACATTGGATTTGGGACAAGATTTTTCCTTGCTCATAAGTGACCCTTACATTAAAAGTTTTAAAATCACTTTCTATTTTTTTAATTAAATGATCTCTTATATCAGCAAGTTTCAGATGATGTAATGCAGATATAAAAAGTCCTTCATTGTATTCTGATTTTAGATTTTTTAAAGTTAGTTCATCATCGACTAAATCTATTTTATTTAAAATAAAGCTTTTTGAAATTTTATCAGCACCTAGATCTGATAGGACTTCCATAATAGTATCAATATGCTCGTTAATTATGCTTGAGTTTGCATCCAATACTATTAAAATATGATCTGACTCTAACATTTCTTTAAGTGTACTTTTAAATGAGGCTACTAAATTGTGAGGCAATTTCCGAACAAAACCAACTGTGTCACTTAACAAAACCTGGTGTTTATTATTTAATTTCAATTTCCGCACTGTTGTATCTAAGGTAGCAAACAATTGATTTTCGACGTATACTTTGTTTCCGGTCAATGAATTAAACAAAGTAGACTTTCCTGCATTTGTATAACCTACAAGAGCAACTCTATATTCATTATCTCTTTTTTGACTTTGAGTTTTTCTTTCTGATTCAATTTTAGTTAAATCTAATTTTAATTTAGAGATTTTGTCTCTTACTAACCGTCTGTCTATTTCAATTTGTGTTTCTCCCATACCAGCACGAGTTCCTACTCCTCCTCGCTGTCTTTCAAGGTGAGTCCATTGTCCTGCTAATCGAGGTAAAAGATATTGACATAATGCTAGTTCTACTTGAGTTTTTGCTTCTCGCGTTTTTGCACGCATTTTAAATATATCAAGTATTAATGCACTTCTATCAATTACACTTATTTTTTTTGCAAGTTTATGATAATTTTTTACTTGAGCCGGACTTAATTCATCATCAAAAATAATTAAGTTTGCACCAATAATCTTAGCTTGATCTATAACCTGTAGTGCTTTTCCTTTACCAATATAAAAGGCAGGATTTATTTTTTGAAGCCTTTGAGTAACCATACCTAATGTTTTAACGCTTGCAGTCTTAGCTAGCATTTTCAATTCATTTAAATGATTATTTACTTCATCATCATTTACGCCAGGAAGAACTATCCCAATCAAAAGAGCCTTATCCAAATTTAAAATTCAACTTTTAATATTATTCATATTAGGTCTTCCAACCCATGTTTCTAATAAAAATAAAATTATTGCTAGAATTAAAAAAAATTTCCAAAGTGCCTTACCATGCCTTATTTCATTAAAAATATTTTTAAAATCATCACTAGGGTTTATCCATTTATATTCTAGCTCTGGAAATAAAATATCTATCTCGCTTGGAGTAACTTGATCAGAGATAATTTCATTAGAATTAAGTTCAGTTGTAAAAGAAGTGTATAATATTTTATTTTTATAAACGTTATAAATGCCTAATTCATTAGTATTTTTAATTTTTAGGCTTTCTTTACTAAAATCAGGAACAATTAAATTTTTTATCCCTGAAGGCGACTCTACTTCCCATTCGCTCTTTAATTCATTACCATTTAAAGCAATCCATTTTACTCTACCTAATTTGACTGGCATGGAATTGACCTCGTCTGTACCACCAAGAACTAATAGTTTATACATCAGAGGAACCAATAGTCCTCTTAAAGGCATATCATTCCAATCTAGGTCTAATATTGATGAAAAATAAAAAACTTTTCCGTTCCCTCGCTTAAAATCAATTAGTAAAGGGTCTCCATTATTTAGCTCAAGGTGCACCCTTTGCTTAGACTTCGTGGTATGCTTTATATATTGAAAAACTTCAGGAAGCTCATCACTCAATTTTCTAACATCTAAATCATATATAGCATTATCTTCAATTTTAGGAACTCGGACATTAAAAGTTCCAAAATCAGATTTTATTAAGCCATGTGCTATTGGAAAATTGAGATTAGAAAAATATTTATCAAACGCGGGATCTGCTTCCATTCCACTAGAAAACCAAATTAGACCTCCTCCATTTTTTAAAAAAATATCTAATTCATTAAAAGCTGATTCCGTAAAAGCACCAGGATTATGAATAATTAAAATGTCAATATCTTCAACAAAAAGTCTATTAACTATGGGTTGCTTTCTAAGTTCAAAGTTTAATATTTGTTTTTCGGGGTCGATAGCATTAAAAATTAATTTAAAAATTTCTTTTTCATTATCAGTGCTGCATACGGCTAAACAGTTAATTTTATTTAAAATAGAAGTACTCATATGCCAAATATTATCATTCGTATAATCATCCTTTGGTAGTCTAACACTACCTTTAAGAATTCCTTTTTTACCTGGATATGCCTGAAAAACAAACTCTTTATTTGAATTTTTGTCAAAATTAGAGATTACCTGACCAACTCTATCTTCATCAAAAACTAAATTTATTGGAACGTTCTTCATATTTTCAGAATTATAATTGTAAATATTAGTTTTTATTTTTATCAGCTGATCGGGAACTTTAATTCTACTGACGATATCTAGACTATTTATTGACATATTATTATCAACTGAACCTGCACTAATAAAATAATATTTCCAATCATCTGACAAAGAATCAATAGATATATCTTTTGTCTGAAAATCACTTATGATTATGCATTCTTTAATAGTCTCCTTAACGTCAAGAGTTTTAGTTAGTGAGTCAACCAGTACCCATACGTTATCAAAATTTTTTGAATTAGAAATTTTTACAATGTTTTTTTTATACTTTAAATCATCAGCTTTACCAGAAAATAAAATTTGAGGAGGACAAGTTTGAACAATATCTATAGTAGTATTTTTATCATAGAGGCCAATTAGATCAATAGCAGTTTTTTTTGCTTTTTCTAAAAGAGAAAACGCATCTTTTTTTGCAGACATACTTGATGAATTATCTATTACTAATAATAGTCTAGAATCTATTTCTGCTGATAACCATCCAGGCATAAACCCCTTAGTCACAGGCCTTGCCAACATTAGTGCTAAAGCAGAAATAATACCTACCCGAAGTAATAACAAAACTAATTTTTTAAACTTTACACTCTTTATTGCATTTTTTTTCATACTTTTTAAATAGCGAATAGAACTGAATTCTATTTTTTTGACATTAAGTTTATTTAAGAAATGAATAAGAATGGGGATGCTTATTCCCAAAAGAAATAACATAGCAGTAGGCGCAAGAAAAGTCATATTATTAAACTAACTATGTACATTGCACAACCAGAAACAATTGGTATCGAAACATTATCATTAATATTGAAAGAAATTAATTCTATAATTGAAGCAACTAATGCGCCAAAAATTAAAATTTTAATATCTAATATTTGATTAAATATAAGGCCTATTCCTAGACAAGCAATAAAACAAGCTATTGAGCCAGACAAAGTTTTTTTCCCAATTTTAAAAAGGGGGTATTTAATACCAATAATTGCAGCAAAAGTATCCCCTACGGATAAGAAGAATAACGCAATTATGCAAAACGGGCTAGGAACTATAATTATTGAGAACAATGACCCAACAAAGACCCAAGTTGCACCAGTTAGACTTCCTTTCTTTTCAAAATTTCTC
>CALKMQ010000155.1 GCA_938092125.1 uncultured bacterium | reverse complement strand
TAATGTTACTCTTGAAAAAGAGGTGATGACTGAGGGCATAAAAAAACTGTCATCTAATAATTTAAGGTTAAAAGCTTTTTTACAAAAATTTAGTGTACCTGTTTTACCAATTGAAAAAAATTATTTTTGGTCTCTCTGTAGGTCTGTTATCTATCAACAGATAAGTGGAAAGGCAGCGAAGAAAATATCTGATAGATACCTTTCTTTATTTGATCAAAATGTGAAAATGACACCTGCCGATGTAATAGAAATTGATATTGAAAAAATATACAAGGTAGGTATATCAAGGCAAAAATCCAGCTACATAAAAAATATTGCAGATGCTTTTAGTAATAATATTATTAATGAGAACAAGATTTCTGAATTAGACGATCAAGAAATTATTAAGCAATTAACTAGTATTAAAGGAGTTGGAAGATGGACAGCAGAAATGTTTTTAATTTTTACCCTTAGGAGAACAGATGTGTTCCCGGTAACTGATTTGGGAGTACAAAAAGGTTTCCAAATCTTTTATTCCTTAGATAAATTGCCGACAATAGAAATGATGAATCAAAAATCCGAATCATGGAGACCATATAGGACAATAATGTCCTTGTATCTTTGGTATGCTGTTGAGGGCCCTTTCGATTGGTAGTAGATAATAAAAACATTAAAGTAATTTTTTTCGATATTGGTGGAGTATTGCTTGAGATACACCCCGATAAAATGTTCTATTGCATATCTAGTATAACAGGTATTCCATTTGAAAAGGTTAAGTCTTCCTTTCCAGAAAAAAGTCATGATATCTATGAAAAAGGTCAAATGACTAATAAGGAATGGTTTCAGGTTTTTAAAATTGCGTTATCTAATAATTCATATTTAACAGAAAATAAGTTTTGGGATGCATGGGCAATGATTCTTGGAAAAGAGACAAAAGTGATAGATGTGCTATTGAATTTAAAAAAATATTATAAAGTTTGGCTTCTTTCAAATACAAATCCAAAGCATATAAGTGATGAGCTTGATAATAAATATGTGTTTCCACATTTGGTTGATGGAACTATTTATTCATATAAAGTTGGGCTAAGAAAGCCAGATAAAGAAATTTATTTAAAAGCATGTGAACTCGCTGAGGTAGAACCAAAAGAAAGTGTTTTTATAGACGATTTATCCGAAAATATTTATGGCGCAAAAAAAGTTGGACTGAAGGGTATTCATTATACAGGTATAGTAGAACTCAATAGAAGTTTAAAACAATTAGGAATAATTAGATGAAAATCCTTATATCAATAATATTTATAATTATAAATTTTTCTTTTTCTCAAGGAGCCTGGATGTTTAGTAATCGAACGCATCCAGAACTAATATGGGAAACTATCAAAACTAAAAATTTTAACATCCATTATCATAGTGATATCTATGAAATAGCAATAAAAGGAGCCAACATTGCAGAAAAGGTTAGGCCAGTACTAATGGAGCAAGTTGGTTTAAAAGAGTTAAAAAAGTTAGATATTGTTTTTACAGCTGAAGACGAGGTAATGAACGGATTTGCCGTTCCTGCAAATTATACTGTTATTTGGGTAGACCAGAACGATGTTGCTATTTGGAGTGAAGATGAAAAATGGTTGAGAACTGTCGTTGCTCATGAGTTGCAACACCTTGTTTATTTCAATGTTATAAATTCTTGGCTTCCTTCACCCATGGGACCGCTATATGGGCAAACTCCGACTTGGTTTGTAGAAGGCTTAGCTGAATATTTTACGGAAAAATGGAGGCCGTTTAGATTTGATATTTCTCATAAATATCACACTCTTAAAAATTCTCTACACAAAATAAAAGATCCTCATAATGACGGCTTTTCAAAGGTTTTGTATTTTGCAGATAAATATGGTGATCAAAAAATTGTTCAAATCTTAAATCATAGAGATAGTCTAAAATTATTTAATTTCCCTCAAGCATTTGAAACGCATGCAGGCTTAACTGTTAAACAGTTTGAAGAAGATTGGCGTAGACAAATGAGTACATATTATTTCGGATTGAGGTCTCAAAAAGAAACGTATGAGGATGTGGGTATAACGTATGCACTACCTATGAAAGATGTTTATGGTTTTGATTGGTTCAAAGGAGATTCCACAAAAATTGTAATGGTAGGTAAATTAAATAAAAATCAGAGAGATATATCTTTAGTGCTGGCAATTAGAGATACAAGTCAAGAAAGAGCTAGAAGAAAAAACCTTGTAGAAAAAGGAGAAAAAATAACAAAAAAGAACACTAGGCCATTATGGAAACTTGAAGAGATTGATTATGGTAGAATTTCAAATTTTGTAAAAGTATCACCTGATGGCTTAAACATCCTTTATTCAAAATATGGATTTGGTGAAAATCAATCACTCACCTGGGATGTCTACTACCATAATATTGATTTAAAAAAGAATAAAAGGGTGACAGATTCAAAAAGAGCTAACAATGCATGTTGGTCACCAGATAGTCGGAGTATTGCATTTGTTTCACATAAAAACAGTTCTTCAAATTTATTTAAGACATCTATTGAAAATTTAGATGAGGTTAAGAGAATTACAAATTACTCTGGAGATGTGCAGATAGTAACTCCAGCCTGGAGTCCGGATGGGACTAGTATTGCTTTTGCAATATCTAAAGATGATGGCAATATGGATATTGTTATTTTTGATTTGGAAAGAAAAGAGCCGATTAGGATAACGAATGATAAGCAAGTGGACTACCTACCTGTTTGGCATCCTAGCGGTAACAAAATCACATATACTTCCCATTCTAATATGACTCCTAATTTTTATACTGTTGATATAAAAACGTCACAAATAATTCAAAATACTAATGTAGGTGGCTCTGTCTCAAGTGTCGGTTGGAAATTTGATAATTCAGCTATTACAGGTATGACTTTAGGTGATGTTGATTCTTCAAGGGTAGTGGATATTTTTCCTAATAGGTTAGCTAATACCGATGAAATCAAGATGAACCCTAAATTCTCAAGCTGGAAAAACAAGACCCCTGATATTTCTATACCAAATCTTGATTCTATTCCTGATATTATTGATAGCTTGAAATCAATAAAATATTCCTCTTTTGCAAATGTAAAACATTTTGGGACTGTCATAATTCCTGATGTTACGGGATTGTTTTATAATGGTGCATATGCGGACGCAACTGGTAGAGAAATTTTCCAGTCATTTGTTTTTAGTGATTATAAAGATGTCTTTGGTGGTTTTGGTTATTTAAATGCAACAGGGTGGCCAATAGGTGGTTTTTGGGGGGTGAATTTCTACAAGGATTTATTTTTTGAACAGAGAACATTTAATAGAGATGAAGATTATTTAATTGAGTTTTATAATGGGATTGAGTTATTTGGTTACCAAAATTATAATTTTGGTAGAATGATTTCTTCAAATCATAACTTAAGGTATTCATTGAAGTTTTTTAACCGTGAAGTGGCATATGAACCAGATAGTCTAGACGTTTTTAGTGAGTTTCCACCACAAAGTGGAGGAGAAGGAGCTTTATCATTTACTTATATATTTTCAAATAAAAGACCAGAATTAAACAGTATGTTAATGCCTAGAAATGGATATGGTCTAAAAATAGCAACAAATTTTACAGATAAAAATATTTGGGGAGACTTTACATATAACCATTATGAATTAGATTCATATATAAATAAAAAAATTGGTTCATTCACTTTATACTCTCGAGCAAGGTACGAGCAGATTTCAGGTAGCCCCCCCAACCAAGAAACAGCTGGGCTCGTTGATATCCCGACTAATTATTATGTTGGCCAACTTATTTTAGGGAAAGAGCACATGAGTCCTAGAGGTTATTCTGGTTCTAAACTAGGTAATAGTTCTTTCATGGGGACAACAGAATTTAGAAGCCCGCTAATTAATTTAAATATTATAGAATTCTTACGAATTATTAAAGCAGGCAAATTGTCGCTCTCTATAATATCCGACTATGGAAAAGTTTGGGGGTCTGAGAATGAAGACTGGGTAGTTACGGCAGGTATAGAAAGTAGAATTTCATTACTAATTGGCAATGTTCCGCTTTTAGTTTATAGTGTAGGAATTGCACAGACGACTAATGATTGGTCAAAAAATCCAGATGCTAAAAATGTGGATCCTTACTTTAGATTAGCTTTAGTTAATCCTTTTTAATTCAATAACCCTTTTCGGTTTATCGAAATATATATGGTTATTGGATCGATTCTAAATCTATTGCTACTCTCTGTGTATACTTCTCTATCAATACCGAGAACAGTACTCCAGTTTTCATTTATTAGAAATTGAAATTCTACTATTGTTTGAAATCTAGATAAATTGAATAAAACAACCTCTGATATCTGATGGTAGTATTCAAGTTCCGCTTTCGTTCTGACTTTGCTAAAATCTCTATCAATTGTAATCGCGCTTTTTAGGTATGTCGTTTTTTCATCACTCTCTATGAAATTTGATTTATCATATGCCCAACCAACTTCTGAAGTAATATTTCCTTGAATTTCATCTTTAATAAGAGCGCCAATGCCTTGATTAAAATGATATCTTAAATTTTTTCCAGACTGATGATAAACATATGTAGTAAAATGATAAAGTCTTGAGTTAAAGTCGTATTTATTACTTGATTTTGACCTTATTCTAATATCTGAAACTGATTTGAAAAAGTGTGCATATATTCTCAAATCTCTAAAGGTATTATCATTAACCCTTTTTATTCTATAAAAAGAAGATAAACCGGTTTGATTTATTTCAGTATTACTAACTACTCCAAGCCGAACAAAATTATTCCAAACAATATTTTTTTCTTCTGGGTTATGAGCGAAAAGGTATGATAATGCAATTAAAAAGACTCTCTTTTTAATCATTGTTTAATTCTTTTACCAGACTGCATCATAATTAGTGCTAGGCTAGTAAATAATATTGTTAACAATATTGCCATCCAAAGACTTGTGCTAACTGGGGAATCACTTTTTTCTAAAATAGTATATCTAATACCATTTATCATATAATAAATAGGATTTAGAAAACTAAGGCTTTGAGCCCAGCTTGGGAGCATATTGATCGAATAAAAAACCCCACCTAAAAAGCTTAAAGGAGTTAGAAAAAAGTTCTGTATCATTGCAAGTTGGTCCCAGCTTTCTGCAATCTGCCCCATTACTAATCCCATACTAGAGAATGCCCATGATACTAGAAATATGAAAAGAAAAGTTCCTGCAATATCATGCACTGGTAAATCAATTAGAACTACACCTATTATCAAGACTAAGACTCCATTAACCATGCCTCTCACAGTACCTCCAATAATATAAGCAAGTGCAATTTCAAATCCGGAAAGAGGAGCAGTCAAAAGATCTGGAAGCTGTTGTAAAAGTTTCATTTGTAACATTGAAGATGAGGTGTTAGATGAGGCATTTGTAAGGGTATTCATCATAATTAAACCAGGTAAAATAAACATAGTATATGATATGCCTTGAATTTCAGATATTCTTTGCTCTAAGGTGAATCCAAATATTAAAATATATAAAACAGAAGAAATCAATCCTGGGATGACTGTCTGGCGATAAACAGAAAAAAACCTGCCTACTTCTCTACTTGTTAATGTGTATAGCCCAACCCAGTTAATCATAACAAACTTTGATTTTATTCATTTATACTCTTACCTGTCAAATTCAAAAAAACATCTTCTAATGAAGAAGTTTCAGTTTTGATACTATAGATGGCAATGTCTTTTGAAGACAGTTCTTGAATTATTTTTGGTATAGCTAATTCTGGATTTTTAACACTGAAATGAACTCTTGAATCTTCAACAGTATATTCTTGATCTAAAGAAGAAATTTTTAAATCATTAATATTAGTGTTTTTTGATAATTGAACAGTAACACCTGATCTGCCTAGTTCTTCTGTTAGTTGTTTTGGAGACCCTTCTTTTAAAATTTTCCCTTCGTCAATGATTGATACATTTTCGCAAAGTAATTCAGCCTCTTCAATGTAATGAGTTGTTAGGAGTATAGTCTTTCCTTTGCTATGAAGTTCTCTAAGGTAGTTCCAGAGCTCATGACGGAGTTCGACATCCACACCAGCAGTAGGCTCATCAAGGATTAGAATATCTGGATCATGCACTAATGCTTTTGCAATTTGAAACCGTCTTTTCATACCTCCTGATAATTGGCGAAGTTTAGAATCTTTCTTTTTTTCTAAACCAAGTTTATTTAGAAGTTCATCAATTTTTGATTTAGCATCAATCCGGTTAATTCCATAATAACCAGCTTGGAAGTATAATAGTTTTTCAATACTGAAAAACCAGTCCAGCGATAGTTCCTGCGCTGCAATCCCTATTTTAGATCTTGTCTCACGATAATCAACGACTGTATCTTTTCCAAAAACAAGACAATTACCACTATCCTTAAAAACTAAGCCAGTAAGAATATTGATTGTTGTAGTTTTTCCTGCCCCATTTGGCCCCAGTAATCCAAAAAATTCCCCATCAGAAATATTTACATTTACGCCATTTAGTGCATGGACATTTTTGTAGGATTTTTTAAGATTACTAATCTGTATGGCAAATTCGCTCATAAAGGATTATTAAAATCCAATTTCTGAATCAAATGGACTTGGAAAATCAAAACCTTCTGACCCGGGGAAGTGAGCTATAGAAACAATGAACCCCCAAGGAATCAATATAGATGCTTCCACTTTTTGAGGAGTATCTTTTTTTGTTGAATTCGATTTTGGAATTTTAAATTGAGGCTGGTAAATCCAGAGTCCGTGCCCATCATAACCTTTTATGCGAGCATAAATTTTGTCACTTTCAATCCCAATTTTTTGAAGTGGTTCATGCCCTTCTAAAATTATAAGTATTATATCGCCAACTACTTCTTCAATGTTCATCATATTCATTGCATAAATTAATGTATTATAGCTTAATAGTAATTATACAAAATTAGTATTTAACTGTTTTTTAATAGTTCTATAAATTTTTCTTCGGTTAATATAGTTATAGACATATTTTTTGCTTTTTCAACTTTTGAACCTGCATTTTTACCAGCAACTAAATGGGTCGTGTTCTTTGTTAAACTACTCTTTGTTTCTCCTCCTGCATCTTCAACGCTTTTTTTCGCATCATTTCTATTCATTAGCTCAAGCGTTCCCGTAAATGCAAAAATTGTTTCGTTTAAATGGTTTGAAAGACTCTTTTTAGGTTTGATGATTTTTACACCGCTAGATAAACAATTTTTAACCGAGGATTTATTTTCATCATTTTTCCAAAAAGAGACTATTGATTTAGCAACTATTTCACCAATTTCGTCTAAATTGATTAATTCTTCCTCTGTTGATTCTATAAAATTATTCAAGTCTCCATCATATTTTTTTTCTAATATTTTAGCCGTGTGCTCTCCAACATTTCGAATGCCAAGGGCATAAACAAATCGAGAAAACGATGTATTTTTTGACGTATTAATTGATTCAATTATGTTTTGGGCAGATTTTTCACCTAAGCCTTCAAGGTTTGACAATTTTTTTTTATCAATTGTAAAAATTTCATCGACCTTTTTAATTAACTGGCTATCAATTAGTTGTTCAATAATTTTTACACCGAGTCCCTCAATATTCATTGCCAACTTTGAGCAGAAATGTTGGAGTCTTCCTTTGAGTTTTGCGGGGCAGCTAGGATTTAGGCACCTTGTTATCGCTTCATCTTTTAATTTTACTGCTGGCTGAGAACATGTTGGGCACGATGAGTCAATTTGAAATTTTGGGGAGTTTTCATTTTTACGACTTACTACCTTTACAATTTTTGGGATAACGTCCCCAGATCTTTCAATTAGAACGCTATCACCAATCCTAATATCTTTTCTAGTTATTTCATCTTGATTATGCAAAGTAATATTAGTGACGGTTACACCTGATACATAAACAGGTTTTACTTTCGCAACGGGAGTCAAAGCGCCAGTTCTACCCACTTGCACAGATATATTAATTATTTTACTAGTTACTTGTTGAGCTTTAAACTTCCCAGCGATGGCCCAGCGTGGTGACCTACTTCTTGAACCTGCTTTCTCCCGCTCAATATATTTATTGAGTTTAAAAACAGTGCCATCGATTTCATAATTAAGATTATTTCGATTTAATTCTAAAGCATTATGATAGTCTATTATACTTTTAGTTCCAGTAACTTTTTTTATCATTTTATTTACTGGTAGGCCAAGGTTTTTAATATGAATTAAAAAATCTTCATGAGTTTGATAGTCTTTTCCTTTAATGATACCTGGTTCATAACAATTTATAGATAATGGTCTTTTAGAAGTTATCTTCGCATCTAGTTGCCTCAAACTTCCTGCAGCGGCATTTCTAGGGTTTGCAAAAACTTGTAAACCTTGCTCTAATTGATATTTATTTAAATCGTTAAATTTATTTTTTTTTATGAAAACTTCGCCTCGGACTTCTAATAAACTTGGGAAATCAGAGCCTAAAAGTTTCAAGGGTATAGATTTAATTGTTCGAAGGTTTTGAGTTATGTCTTCTCCCTCAAAACCATTACCTCTTGTTAAACCCTTTATGAAAATACCATCTTGGTATATTAATTCGACACCAATACCATCTAGCTTAGGTTCTGCCATATATTCAATTTTTGATTCTGTTTCTAACAGTTTTTTAATTCTGTCGTTGAATAAATATAGTTCTTCATTATTCATCGCATTCGAAAGAGAGAGCATTGGTGTGCGGTGTGCTACAGTTTCAAACCCTGCTAATGGTTTTGCGCCAACTCTCTGAGTTGGTGAATCTTTATCTATTAAAGTAGGATTTTCGTTCTCTAATTTTTGTAGTTTTTTAAATAGATCATCCCATTCTTTATCTGATATAATTGGATTATCTAAAACGTAATAGTGATAATTATGCTTTTCTAAAGAAAGTTTTAGTTCATTCAATTTATCTAGAATAGTCTTCATTGGTTCAATCGTTTTTTTTGCTCGTAATATTGTACTGGATCAATGAAGTTTTTCTGAATGGGCACTAAAATATTTTCTTTATCTACCGGCGCTCCATAGATTTTACCATCTGTCGTTCGCACAGCAAAAAAATAATCGATTGAGTTGCCAGGAAAATCTTTTATGTTAACTTTATACTTATAAAGCCCACTTTCTCCATCAAGAAGAATTTCTCTATATGTTTTCATGCTATCAGTTTTGAAAAATAGGAGAACAGATATAATCATTGATTCGCTTAACTCTGTTACTAGTGACAATTCAAATGGACGTCCAATAAAAAGTGGTTCAGGCGGACTATGAAAAAGTTTTATGTCTTTGATGTATTCAAGGTGAATTTCAGTTCTTATTTGGTCATTTTGGTTTTGTGAAAATAAATATTGTAAAGAAATCAAGTATATAATAAGCGCTAATTTTTTCAGCATAATTTCCCATCAATACTATGGTAATTCATTTTCAGCTTGTCAATTCGTTTTTCTTTTAAATTGTATACTGTACATGTGTCATAAGGATTTGCATAAATGTGAAGAGTTACAACAGGTTTATTACTACAGTTTTCTACTGAATGAATATCTGCTGGTCCATCTAGATAGCCTTCTGATGCAGTAATTTTTTCTTCAAGATTGAGTTCTAGTGGAGCTAAAGATTTAATTGAGTAGTTATTAATTTTTAAGCTACCGTTAATCACTTTGAACCAGCATTTTTCACCCTCGTGCCCATGTATGGGCGCCATTTGATTTGGTAGCCAGCATAATAAAATTATTTCAAAATCATCATTTCTAAATATTCTATTTCTTGTATACATAGATTTACTAAAGTGAGAATATTTTTTTATGATATTTTCTTGAATCTCACTATTTAAAATAGTTGATGAAACATCTTTTACTGGGAAGTCATAAAGACTATGTTTTTTTAGTTGGCTAATTAATGATTTCATTACTCTTTTCCATATTAAAAGTAGACCAATTTTCTATTTTTCTTTGCGTAATGCTATTACTTAAACAATCTTTCATCCAAGCACTTTTCGTTATTTCACTTTTGATAAAATATTTGATGGCACAACTAGCATCGCTTTCATAACTAGAGGGCACATCTAATTCGTTGTTATGAGCAAGTATGATGAATTTAGAAATTGTCTTTTTTGAATATTGTCCAACCTCGGATAATGCATTCATTGCTTCAAAAATATAGTTCGTATTGTTGGAGTTCAATTCAATTTCTAGTTGCAGAACGATTCCTTCTTTATTTTTATAAAAATGTATCCCAATTACCTCTAAGCTAGATAGATCTGAGTTGTATTTATGATTCAGAATCGTTTTAATTTGTGTTTCGCTATATATGGGCTTTAAATCTGCTGCATATGGAATACAGAATAGTATTAATATTGTTAAAATAGCGTTCATTTTTTTTGTTTACTTATTAATATTATACCAAACATTAGAAGAAAACATACGAACATAACGGATGTTTTTTGAATTTTTTTCTTTGAGGTTACCACAGAACTAGCATATAAATCATAGTTATCATCTAATAATGAATCTAATCCAAATTTCCAGATTAAGGTGTCTGCATTCATTGACATCGCATTTCCAGAGATTGCTTCACCTGGTAATAATAATTTTATTATAAAATTATCATCTTTTAATCCCAAAGAAGATTTTAAGTGATCTTCATGCACTTTCATTTTTTTTGATAAAGAGGTCGAAAACTTTTGACTTACCTTGAATGGTCTCAATGTATTGTGAATGAAAACAGTTCTATTATCTTGAATATCTTTCAATTCATCAAAAGTTGAGACTCTAGAGAATGAATTTTTAAAATGATTGACCAATCTAGGTCTTTTTATATTTTCTTCTTTGTAAATGTCATTTCCTTCTAAATCAGTAAGCGCTTTATCGATAATTACCGTTAATGCTTCTGGAAGCCATAAAAGACTATCCAATTTATTATTCATTATTGCGTTGTAAAGAAGCGGGTACTCGTTTTGTATATTTCTGCCAATAAACTTCATTTTAAAACTATTTATTTTTGAAATAGATTTAAATTTTTGTTGAAAATTAAAATCAAAGCCCAAACTATATTTGGGACTGAAATTAAATATTGAATCTTTTATGACAAGGTGAGATATAGTTTTCCAAACTGAATCAGTTTTAATTAATTCATATGAACTATTTTTATCATTAAAAGATGGGTGCTCAAAATCATTATCAAGTATATCTGTAGAATCTCCAATACTTGTAATCCTCAAGTATGTTTTTCCATCAGGTAGTATTTGGATAAAAATTTCATTCTCTACACAAGACATGCTTATAAAAACAATTAACAATATGGGAAATTTTATTTTCACGTTACAATGTGAATTTACGAAGTAATTATTTATCAGGGGAGTTGCGCAAATCATATAATTATTGTTATTTTTATCTATGCTTATAAACCTATTGAAAAGCACCACCCTACTTTTTTTATTACTTTTATCCCAATTATTTTCTCAAAAAACAGGTCAACATACGTATGTAGTCAATACCGATCACGGTTTTATTGACTACGCTAATAGAATTATTGTTTGCAGGGGGACCTCTGAGATTCAAGAAAAAACACCAGTAGATAATTCTTTAAAACTTGTAGCGAAAAATTTAAAAATAGCAAAAGCTGAGGCTAGAACAATAGCCCGGTCAAACTTAATCGAATTAATGAAGCAGGTCAACTTTGATGGGCGTTTAGTTGGTGAATTGATGGATGATGAGCCCCTTATTGAAAGCAGATTAGAAGGCTTAATTGGGAGTGCTTACCAGCAAGGTGAAATAGAATATTTAGAAGGTGATAAAGTTGCTATAGCATTAGCAGTCAGAATGTCTGGATTATCAGAAATTCTTACAGATATAGAGGGATACAAATCAGACAATATGAATCCAGCTTATTTAATGACTAGTGCTGCTATTCCTAAAAGTCAGCGAATATCTGGAATTGTAATTGATGCTCGAGAGCATGCAGTAGATCCATCTATGAGTCCAGAAGTAATTGATATGCAAGGCAATTTAGTTTATGGTACTATAAGTTATTCTCGTTCAAAAGCGGTAAACCGCGGCCCGGTTGGATACGCTTACTCAATGGATGATAGAAATGTCAGTCAGCGTGTAGGTATTAATCCGCTCTTCATCGAAGCTGTTGGATCATTAGATGATGATATTTACATAACGAGTATGGATGCAAATAAAGTAAGAACTGCAGAAAAGAGTTTTGGTGTATTATCGAACTGTCGAGTTATGCTTTTGCTGCAATAGATGAAAGAGTTTTACTTTTATAAATCGAAAAAATATAATATGAGTTCATAATTGAACGGTCATTCATTTTCTGAGTGGCCGTTTTTTTTAGCTATTTTAAAAGATAATTTAGATTAAATCATGACAAACAGATCCGCAGTTTTAGTTCTTCAGGACGGGACAATATTTGAAGGATCTTCTTTTGGTGCAATCGGTAAAACGATTGGAGAAGTTTGTTTTAATACAAGCATTACAGGCTATCAAGAAGTCCTAACTGATCCATCATATTCAAAGCAAATAGTCACAATGACGGCACCTCATATAGGTAACTATGGTATCAACTCTGAGGATGTGGAATCAAGTAAGGTCCAAATATCTGGCTTTATTATTAAAGAGGAATCTATTTTGGCTTCAAGTTGGAGATCCCAGATGACAATCAATGATTATCTTAAAAACGAAAAAATTGTTGGGATAAAAGATATTGATACAAGGTCATTGACTATCCACATTAGAAATAACGGA